>CAZJZA010000014.1:0-13891 GCA_964550355.1 uncultured Halobacteriales archaeon | reverse complement strand
TTTGCCACGTCGGCGTACTGGAAGCCGTAAATGCTCTGTTTCCAGTCGCCGACCGCACAGAAGTTCGCCGTACCGGAAAGGAGGAGCGCGAGTTTGAACTGGATCTCGCTCGTGTCCTGGAATTCGTCGACCATCACGTACTCGAATTCGACCTGCTCGCGCAGGGCGTGGTCCTCGCGGAGCAAGACCGAGGCGAGCAACTGGAGGAAGCCGAAGTTGAGGTAATTGTGCCCGAGGGCAAAGGTGAGGTACTCATAGAAGACGTCGTGGACGAAAGACAGGAGGGAGTCACGATCCGCCTCGAAGAGCCGATCGAGGAGTGTCGGGTCGACCTGCTTCGTCCCATCACCCCGAATGTCCGGTTTCTGCGGGGCATCCGGCAGGTAGGTCTTGTCTTTGCCGTAGTTGTTGAGGTTCTCCCGGAGTACCGATTGCTTTCGACCGTCGTTTCGGGGCTGGTTGACCGCCTCGAAGTGTTCCCGGAAGGCCTCAAGGTCCCCACGGAGGTGGGCGGCCGAATCGCGATACCAGCCCTCCCGGGTCGGGACGACCCCTTTGGCCGCCAGTTCGGCGACGAGCGAGAGGAGTTCGGTCGGCTCTTCGAGGGCGCGAAACGTGTCGGCGTATTCGGGGTGGGCGTCCCGGAACTGGCCGATGAACTCGCGGAACTGCTCGCGTTCGACCAGGTCGTCCTCGATGACGCGGGTCGAGGCGGTGATCCGGTCGTCGATCCCGAGATGGGAGGGGGCGTGCGTGCCGTGTTCTTCGAGGAGGTGGTGGGCGTGGGAGTGGAAGGTCCGAATGGGGGCGTCCGCCAGATCCTGCAGGCCGTAGGTCGAGTACTCGACGATCCGCTCGCGCATCTCAGTGGCCGCACTCCGGGTGAAGGTGACGAGCAGGACGTCCTCGGGTTCCACCCCGGGCTGCTCGATGATGTTCGCGTAGCGGCGGGTGACCGCGAGGGTCTTTCCCGTTCCCGCACCCGCGTCGACGAGATAAATTCCCTCCGTGTTCTCGATGAGTTTTCGCTGGGCCGCGTTCGGTTCGGGTCCCGTCATTACAGGCCCTCCAGCAGCAGGTCGCGGTGGTCGACTCGCCGGTAGTTCGGTTCGCCGCCCGGCCCCTCGATGGGGAAGCGCTCCTCGCCCGCCCGGTAGTGATTGAGTTCCTCGCGCTGGGATTCGAGGAAAATCTCGAAGGATGCGAGGTCGTCCTCGAAAAAGGCCCGCTTGCGGATGCCGTTCAGTTCGCGGATCGCTTGATCGGCCCCCTTCTCGGCGTCGACGTCCTCGTTGGTTCGCGCCTCGACCCTCGCGGTGAATTCGGCGGCGAATTCGGACTCGCGGAGTTCGGCTTTCTCCCGCGTCTCGGGGAACGCGAGGAGGTCCATGATCTCCGCGTAGGCCGCATAGCCGAGATCTGCGAAGGTCTCCACGCAGTCGTTGTACCCATCGAGGAGGGCGTCGTAGGCCGCCCGGGTTTTGACGAACGCTTCGAACGGAAGCGGGTGATAGGTGATCGTCGTGAGGGCCTCGGCGAGGTCGGCTGTGCCGGTGACGACGTCGTCCAGGGTTTCGAGGAAGTAAAGGAAGGTAAACTCGATTCGCTGGTCGGGCTGGACGGTCCGGAAGTGAGAGAGATACAGGGCAGCCTGGAAGTTCGGCGTGTCATTGGGAGGATCGATCCTTGCCTGCTTGCGGATTTTCGAGGCCGACTGTTTCGACCCGCTCTTGTAATCGACGAGGTGGTCCGGCGCGGCGACCAGATCGATCAGGCCTTTCGCCCCGATGGCCGGATTCTCGAACCAGCGTTCGGTGAGCGGCGAGTCGATCGGTTCGTCATAGAGGTCGGCAAAGGCGTTCTCGCCCCAGCCCGAGACCGGTGTGAGGAAGTCGTGATCCGTGGGCCCGTATTCGTCAAGGAACTCTCCGATGGTTTCGAGGCCGATGCGGTACTTACGGCGGCGGACGGGGCGGTGTTCCCTGGTATAGAAGGCCCCGGTTTCTTCGAGCATGTACTCGACGGCGGCTTGCAGTTCGGCCTCGCCGACCCGTTCTGGATGAGTGGCATAAAACTCGGCGAAGTCGTGAAAGAGCGTGCCCTCCCGGAAGTAATCGCGGTCGGGGGAGTCGAGCAGTCGGGTAAAGAGGTAATCTCGGGGGCTGTTGAGGAAGGTATTGAGACTCGACTGGCTGACCGTTTCGAGGGGTTCGGTTTCCGCGTCGAGTGCCTCGCGGGCAAAGCCCGTCCCGCGCGTTCGAGAAATCTGGGTGTAGGGAACCGAGTCGAAGTCGGAAAAGCGGTCGACGTCGGTTTCGAGGAGTTCGTCGAAGTAAAGACACGGGGTGACGGCCTCGCCGCCGGCAGTATCCTGGACCAGGTAGTACTGCTCGCTCCCGCTCTGGAGAAGGAGTTGGAACTGCTTGAGATACCGCTCGGCGAGGGCATCCGCGTCGACCCAGGGGCGCTGTGGGGCCCTCCGGGTACAGCCCCCGCCCATCCCGAGGAAGAAATCGAGCGGCCGGTCAACGTACCCGGCGGTTTTCGCGTCCGCGAGAAGCACGCCCTCGTCCTCGCGGTCGACCGGGACCTCGTAGGTCTGGAGGTAGTAGGCCACGTCCTGCACCCGCCCGGCGGAGAGGGTGGTGTCGAGCAGCCCGAGTTGCTCGAGTTCCTCGCGGAAGGCCTCCAGTTCGCGGCCTGCCTGCTCCTCGTAGATGGCAAGGGCGGACTCGAAAGTGTGAGAATCGACGCCCTCGAAGAAGTCGGTCACCCAGTCGAGGTCAGGGAGGGCGACTGTGTCCACCCGCTTTGCATCGTGTTCGATTGCCACCTCGATCCCGAGCCGAGACAGCACCGGCCGGACGTCGGCCACAGTGATTTCCGAGCCGCGGTAGGCCGCCCGGAGCAGCCCCAAGAGCGCCCGGTGATCGGGGTCGTCGACGAATCCGGGGCCGCCGTAGAAGGGGATCCCGGCGGCGTCCAGCGCGGATTCCACGAGATGGGAGTAGGGGCTGCTGCGATCGAGGACGATCCCCACCCGTTCGGCGTCAGCGGGGTCGATTTTCTGCCGGAGCGCGTCGACGATTGCGCCCGGCGATTCGAAGACGTGGAACTGCGGGAGGTCGAAGGGCACCTCGGCGAAGAGGTCGACTCGATCGGCGTCCGAGAGGATCGAGCGTTCGAGCGGCGTGAGTTGCTCGAAGCCCAGGACCGCGACGGACTGGTCGGCGGGGGTGGTGTATTCGGTCAGGTCGCCGGAGGTGGTGTCGAGGTCGGGGAGGGTTTCGAGGACGGTTTCGGTCGCCGCGTCGTGGAAAGCGGGGTACTCGCGGATGGCCTCGGCGGTCCCCTGGTGTTCCCAGCACTGGAGGACGTTGCCGATGGCGTCGGCGAGGGCCTTCCAGCCGTGGTCGCGATCGGTGAGGGAGAGGAAGGCGGTTCGGTCCTCGCTTTCCTCGCGGCGGCCGGTGGCCAGGCGGCGGGGGTCGGTGGCGAAGGTGCCGAACTGCGGGGTTTCGACACGGCGGTTGAGCGCGTCGGCGAGGGGGTTGTTGGGGACAATAACGAGGTCGTAATCCACAATCTCACTGTAGAGGGAGTCGAGGGTGCGGACCCGTTGTATTGCCACGGGATTGTAATCGGTGAGTGGGAGGATAAATCTGGTCCCGAGTTTGAGCGGTTTGCTTCTGTATTTTTGCAAGAAAAAGAATCGGGAAGTCAGCGGCCTTCGGTCGCTACCACGCTCGAATCGTACCCATCACCAGTAAAACTATTACACTTGCTGACGTAGCGTTACGTACGATTACAATGCCAGTGGATTTCGAGAGCTACCACCCGAACGATCTTCCGTCAGAGGACACCAATGGGCGTCGGATCCTCGAATTCCTCGCCGGGAACCCGGAACTTGGGTTTCGACAAAGCGAACTCGCCGAGGAACTTGACGTACCCCGTGGGAGTGTCGGGACGACACTTCGACGACTCGAACAGCGTGGACTCGTCCGGCACAAGGGAGAGTACTGGGCGATCAACGTCGAGGCCTACGACGCCCAGACTGCCAGCGAAATCGGTTTACGCTCCGTCGCGGAGCAATTCGGGGGCGATTACTACGACCGAAACGACGACTGGGACGAAGACCTTCCCCGCATCGACGCCGAACAGACGGGCGAGGAGTGATGTATCGGCGAAGGACAGTCGTCGCGTCTGATCCGTTCGGAACGACACCACGCCGTCCATATCTCGTGGTCAGTGACGAGGTACTGGAGACTCATTACGACCAACGGTCGCAAAAAGACAAGATGGAGCAGCGGCGGCAGTATCTGGATCGACTCCAAGGACGGGAAGAACGCATCGGTTCGTTCATCTACTGATTCTCATCAATCCATTCGCAAAAGGCGTCAAAATCGTTGGCGCCTGCCTGATCCGCTATCTCGCGGAGAGTCCCGAGCCGTAACTCGTTGTGGAGCGGGACGGTGACGTGCCTCCGATCGCTCTCGTTCGTGGGATGCTCGTAGTAGAGTTGAGCGTGGTCTCCTGTCGTTCGACGCCACTCGAAATCGCCAACATTCACTAACACCTTCAGGACCTCTTGCCCCGAGAACGTCCGTCGACCCATTCTACTTCAAGAGGTCCGGCGGTTCCTGGTCCCCGGTCGTGTTCGCCGTTGGATCGATCCCCATCGCTCCCAATTCGGCTTCAGTTGGGGGTTTTCCAGTTTCGTCTTCGAAAAGTTGCACGGCATCATCGAGATTGGCAAGGGCCATTTCCCGGGTTTCGCCCTGGGTAGTTACTCCAGTATCGACATCTTTCGCAATCCACCACCCCTCTTCGCGCCACAGGCGGATCTCGCCATTGTGGGACTCGGTATTCCGACTCGAACTGGCCATCTCACACGTAATTACGGGAAGGACTGCATAAACATTTGGCCCTGCAATTTCCCTAATCGAGGTGGTTTCGAATCGACGTCTCATACAGTCACCTCATATTGGCTTGCCAGCTCCCGGAATTCAACCCAGGACGGAAGCGACTCGGAAGTGACCGATCCGTCGGTCTCCAATACTCGATGAGATCCTCAGCAAGTGAAGAGACACCGTATAGTCGTCCCAGACTCGACCCGTTTCTCGTCGTGTCCGACAAAGAAATCGAAGCCCAACTGGGTACAGATGGGTCTGACGCCGCCGATGATAGTATCGGACCCAAAATACGGCAGGCGGAGGAAGGCTCGATGGTCGGGGTCGTCGATGAATCCGAGTCCGCCATAGAAAGGGATGTCGTTGGCCTCGAGGGCGGATTCGATAAGCGAGGAGAAATGACTCGAACTGTCGAGGACGACTGCCACGTCATCGGCGGTTTCGCTACGCCGGTTGCGAGGCGGCGGGGCGAAGGTGCCAAAGCGGGGTTTCGACACGGCGGTTGAGCGCGTCTGCGAGTGGGCTTTTCGGGACGATGACGAGGTGGTAGTCCCTCAGTTCGTCATAAAGGGAGTGGAGTGAGCGGAGGCGTTGGATAGGCACGGTGGGATGCAGGAAGAGTGGGGGAGGGTGGGGTTAAAGGCGGGGGGAGGGAGTCGGTTTCTGCCAGAGTGTCGCCATTGAAGGGGGGGGATACCTCACACCCATTTCAGACGAAATACCCCCAATTGTCCGAGTGAAACTATTGTCTTCGAGTTACTCGGAAACCCGTTCTTCCACAATCGCAATTTCCTCATCGGTCAGACCATAGAGGTCGTACACAATTTCGTCAATGAGGTCGTCTGTTTTCTCGATCTTCTTCTCCAATTCGTCAGCCCGCTGTTTGGTTTCTATATAGCTTTCCAGGCCTTCTTGGACCTCATCGACTGCGGGCAGCGTAAGTTTACGGAGCCGGTCCACCAGCGAGTTCGTCTTGGTAGCAGCCTCCCGGAAGTCAGCGAATCCACCGGCTTCTGAGACTGCTACAGGGACAAACGCCTCGATAAGGTCGGCTTCGACCGCTTTGAGATCCGTGATGCGTAGTGCCGGCAGCGGTTCTGTTTCGGTATATCCCCACCGGTCGGTCTCATAGGCATCTTCGTCGTCCGGTTTGTAACGTGCTGTGAGCCGAACTTCTACAGTATTCGCGGACTCACGCTTCACGGTCGCCTCGCCCACTCGAAGATTCGGTTTCTGCTCGGTTGTCTGCTGGAGGATGGAATCAGCAGATCCTTTCGGCGGCTGGGTGAGGCCAATTTCGGCGAGTGTTTGGCCATCGGAATAAGAACCGAGGTGGTCGCGGAGTGCAGTATTTAATTCCCGTCTAACCCCTATCAGGCCAATAATCTCCTCCACGGAATTGGTAAGTTTACTGGATTCTCTTGACGGAACAGGGTATTCAGATAGATGGACGGTTCGATATTCTAGATAGCCTCCCCTTACGCTAGATAGCTTGTTTTCAGCCCAAAACTCTCCTACAGCAGAGTTGAGGATTCCCACCAAGTGAAAGTCAGATTTGGGAATTATGAAGCATTTATTGTTGGTATACCGCCCATTAAAGTCCAAACTAAAGCGCGGACCATCAGAGATTTCGGGGTATACAATTTTTTCAGACTCAAACTGGTCGTAGTAATCACAGGGACGAAGTTCCCACCAGCAATCTCCCCGGTCATACCGAGATTTTGCATCATTTTCAAATTCCGATAAATGATTAGCCAGTCCAGGATATTCTTGTTTAAACCAGTTCCATGCATTCTCCTCTGAATCTTTTTCCGAGACAGATTTTGACCAACCAGATGGGACTCGGATAAGATAGCGCTCAGAGAAATTTGATAGATACCGTTCCGCATCATCACCCTTCATTAAGGGAAAAATAAACCGGTCAGCGTCCGTACCAGCTTCTAAAATGCGTTCTTTTCTCTCTTCAGTTATTATGAACGCCTCGTTTAGTCCAGTTAATATTCCGCGCAGTATGTCTGAGTCTAGGTACTCACCCAGTCCAACCCCCTCAGAATGGATTTTATTGAATAACTCAATCGATGAGGGGTCGGATAGAGACCAGGAAGTATCGTCAAGATGGGCTTGTCTAACTTCTGCATGATTCGCTTCTAAAGTTTGTCTAAGGCTGTTAAACGAAAGGTCTTGTATCTTTGATACTGTGACCACATTTTTTTCCACAACACTGGACTTTTGGAAAAGGAGAATCATCGGATAAGCAGACACAGAGGGACCGAAAACTGGGAGATCGTGGAAGTCACAAAGAACGTTTAGCTTGCTCTTACTATGCAGGAAATTTCGAAGTGGCTTACCATATTCTGCTTTAGTAAACTTATTTGATATGATGTATCCTAGGTGCTTATCGTTACTTAGGAGGGCATGCCCTCTTTCTACAAAGTATGCATACAGATCGGCAGCGTGTGCGTGAACCTGGTATTTCTGCGAAAATAATTCTGTAAGTCCGCGTATCGCTTCTGTTCTCACATACGGCGGATTCCCAACCACAGCATCAAACCCGGCATCATCACGTTTCTCACCGTTCTCTCCAAAGAATACTTCTGGATATTCTAGCTCCCAGTGGAAGAAGTCCTCTTCATCGGCCATCGACTGTGCAGCCGTGAACCAATCATTGTCACTAACTTCAGCCCACTCTGCCTCTTCTTGAACTGCACCCGCCATCTCCTCATAGGCCTCATCAGGAACGTCAAGGCCAAATCCCTCAGCAGTATGAACGTTGGCAATTTCGAAGAGTCGCTTGTAGAGCGGGTCCTCACGAATCTCTTCCAAAATCTCTTCCATCGATTTTACGTCTTCTAGGGTTTCGTTATCGATGGCGAGTAACTCCTGCATCAGATCCATCACGTGTTCAAGCGTCTGTTTTCGAGAGCGTTCGAACACCTCTGTAAACGTGAGCTGAGCTGACTCCTCGCCCGATGTGTCTTCAGACAGAACTTCGGTTATATCAGATCCAACCAGGGAGTTCCCCTCTCGCAAATGATGGTCGAGAAATGCCAGTGGCTGGTCCGCAGCGAGCGTCTCCAACCACATCGAAAGCTTCGCCAGTTCGACGGCCATCCCATTAATATCCACACCATAGATGCATTCTTTAGCAATCTCACGGCGAAGGTGCTGCTCGCCATATGACTGAATCTCCTGTTCCCGTACGACCTCCATCACCTGTTCGGTGAGATACCCAGTAGCACTCGTCAAGAAATGCGCGCTCCCCATCGCTGGATCGAGGATTTTCAAATCGAGAACTTTCTGCCAGAACTGTCTGAAATACTCCGGTTCGTTTTCTTTCAGCCCTTGGGCTTCAAGTTCGGCTTTACTATCTTCAATAAGGGGGTCAACAGTCTCCTCGACGATGTATGAAACCACGTAGTCAGGCGTATAGTACGCTCCCGTTGCTTTCCGCTCACCTTCGTCATTTACGACGTAGAGATCACCTTTGTCAACGGTCTCAACAGCTTCGGCAACGCTCACCTCCGTTCCGGGCTTCCACACCTGGCTCCCGTCCTCGGAGACTGCGGCGTATTGTTCGGGGGCGATTCGAAACGCGTGCTCCAAGAGCCCCTCGTAGATACTCCCGAGATGGCGAGTGTCCAAATCGGCGTAATCCGCGAGGACAAATTGTCCATCCTTCCCCTCAGTTGTCCCAAGTCGATAGATAACTTCCGCGATGTACCGATCGGCGACCTCGTTTTCTGCGAGGAACTCGTGTTTTTGGTCATCAAAGAGACCGCCGTTGTACGGCGGAATTCCCAATTGCGCTTCCCCTTCGTTAATCAAACTGAACAGATCCTCAAGCTGACCCCAAATTTGGGTTGCGAAGCCGCTGTAGTCCTCGAAGCTGTCCCCGGATTGGATGTTCTCATGAATGTCGAGCCGAATTTGGTCGAGGCTGAAATGATCCTCGTACTCTTGTTGTTTCCCAGGTTCCTCGGGATGGATGAGGCCACGGGACTCGGCGTAAAGAACGAACATCAGCCGATAGAGCAACACCAGTGATTGCTCCTTCAGTTCCTTCCGGGCCGCTTCGTCGTCGGGATCAATTTCGAGGTCGTTCGAATGAATAAATCCCTCTCCGAGTAGACGGAGCGCGGTAAAGACGTTGTCCTGTAGATCTTCGCCGAGTTCTTTGGCAGCGGTCTCACTTTCATTCCAGACCGTATCCAGAAACGACGACCCCGCAATCTCTCGAAATGCGTCGGGACGGAAAAACGCGTAAAAATATTTGAACTGCTCGACACTCCCAATATTGAGGAGTTCTGGAAGGTCAACCTCGTAGTAGATTTCAGTCGCATAATCTTTCGTCCCATACAGCCGCCACTTGCGGCCATCGGTGAGAATCCCCCATTGGAGATTTTCGGGGGTGTGCTCTAGATAGTACTTGATTTGATGTGATGCGTCTCGGTAGGATCGGTGTTCGCTGAACCGTTTTGTGAAATCAGCATCCCATTGTTTGGCTTCGAGAACCGCCGAGGCCAAATTGTAGGCTGCCTCAGCATCTCCATCACGTTTCCGTTTTGCCCCTTTCCGTCGGGTGTCATCAGATTCGAAAAGCAACCGATCATTGTACCCCCCACCATCCGGAATTGTGGGCTCCGACAGTGTTCCGAACCCAAGGACATCAAGAACTTCGTCAATCCAAGCATCCAGAAGTTCATCCTCATTATAGGACTCGACGACATCCCGTTCGAGATCCCATAGGTCTTGGAGATCCGCAAAAGCCTCTTGGGCTTCATCATCGCAGTCCCAACCATCCAAGTCGTAAATCCGCTCGTCAAGGTAATAGCCAGAAAAAAGTCCGGAATTCGTGTAGGGCGTTGGCCCGAGTGTCGCCTGGCTCATAATTGGATACGTATAATGGGGGCCGGTATTACCCATCAATCTAGGGGATTTCTGCCGAGTAGCACTCCGACTATGAGGCACACGACAGATAGTTAGTGGAGAACAGCACGCAATTGATCTTCTCCGAAGACGATCTTTAAGACCCAACGACGCACCAACCCGACTGTTTTAGTCACTCCCAGAATCCCCGCTGTCGACGTTCGATCTCCACCAAAACCGTCGACAGCACGTCCCGCCAATCCACCGGATGTGAGGTGTCCTCACCGGGAGTCGATGCCTCAGGACCCGGATGAACGTGGTCTCTGGAGTTGTGATCCGAGGGGTGTCGATCCCAGCGATGATCGAAGGCCCCGTCCGCGTGGCTCTCGTGGTAGTGTATCGAGAAGTCGCCGTACTCATACCATGCGATTTTGAGTCTGGCCGCCTCGACTCTCGAGGGATAGAACCGCGACTGGTAGTGACAAATGATCCGGTCCGGCACGAAGCTCGGCTCGGACTCGATCCGCTCGAATCGCTCGTCACCGCGCAGGCGCGATTCGAACCGACGGAGACGGGAAAATCGATCGGGGCACTCCCCAGATCGTTCTGCCCAGAAGCGGGATCGCCTTCCTCCTCCCCGTCGCTCATGCCGCCATTCGTCCGTCCACAGCGTCGTTCGTCTCCCCGACCAGCGCCCGTTCGAGCAACTCAATGCGTCGACGGGTCGTCTTCCAGTCGGCCACGTCCTGCCAGACAGACTCGATGGACCGCCCGGTATTTTCAGCAACCGTGGCGATCGAAACCGAATCGGGGGACTCGACCCCGAATTCGTCCGCAAACTCCCGGTCGCGCTCGGTCGCCGATTCGAGAAAGCCGACCAGCTCGTCCGAAGTGAAATCGGTCCGCAACTGCTGGACTTGCCGCCAGCGAAGGTACTCGCGGTTGCGTTCGTAGGTCGCAGGCGTTTCGGTCACCTGCCGCACGATGCCCATGCGCTTGAACCAGTCCAAATACTCCCGGGCCGCATCCACACCGTGGTCGGCCCGATCCGCAACTTCGTCGGCGGTGGCGGGCTGGTCCAGTGACATGACCGCGTCGAGGAAGTCATCCCGTGTGCGTTCGCCCCGGACGAGTTCGACAGATGGAGCCAGGGCCTCGAAGTCCGGCCGCACTCCCTGCTCGTCTCGGGCAGCCCGCTTGTCCCGATCCGGTTCTTTCATGAGAGTAATTTCGGCTGTCACCGGAATAAATCTTTATCAACCGGAATATCCCGTTTTCGAAATGCACCCTGAGGCATAAACACGACTCCGGGACGTGGGAGGATATCAGTCAAACAGAACGCTGGCCCGAATCGATTCGAGGTCTCCCCGTCTACTCGGTCATAGAACGTATCGCCATGATTGATTTCGAGGCACCGTACCCCACGGTGTGGGAGAATGTGGGGGTGTTGCCGTGTGACAATCCGACTGTCTCGAAGCGAAAATTCCCTTCTCCGCACCTAATCATCTGTGAAGGTACTTAAACTATATATAAGATCTCGAACTGTTACTCCGTATACGGAGTCTCACTTCGCTTCAATACACATGCGACAGATTTTGGTTGCCCTTCAACCTGCGGTACTTGCAACGCTACGAATAGCAATCTCATTATTCGCATTTAGCACCGCAAATGCCAATAACGAGCACAGTGTTTGTACAGATACTACTATCCATGGATCGGGATGACTTCGATGAAACGGCTCTTGGAGAAATTGTACCGCTAAAACGTCCGAGAGAGCCTACCCAGCTTTCGTTTCTGCACCACCCCCCAGATAGAGACAGAACCACTTCCCCGTCCACTTGCTGATGCAACCCAGGCACTAGGCCGTCTAGACGGAATCGGACCACGGGCCCCATGAGCACTGACGCCAGACCCAGAGACGAAAACGGGACCAAAACCCGATTCCAGTGCCAGTCAACCCTTCACCCGAACAGATCCGTCGACAGGTACCGCTCACCCGTGTCCGGGAGAAGGGTAACCACCGTCCGGTCTTCGTACCCCGGCCGATTCGCCACCTCGCGAGCCGCGTGCAGGGCGGCCCCGGAGGAGATACCCGCCAGGATCCCCGTCTCTCGGGCCAGTTCCCGACTCGCCTCCCCGGACGCTTCTGTCGAAACGGTCACGACCTCGTCGAGCAGTGAGACGTCGAGCACGTCCGGAACGAATCCGGCCCCAATGCCCTGGATGCCGTGGCTGCCGGACTCCGCTCCGGAGAGAACGGCCGACGAGGCCGGCTCGACGGCGATAGCCTCGAAGTCCTCGCGGCCCCGGTCTTCTTTCATGTACTGGGCCACGCCGGTGATGGTACCGCCGGTGCCGACACCCGCCACCAGGACGTCAGCCTCGCCATCGGTCGCGTTCCAGATCTCTGGCCCGGTGGTCTCCCGGTGAATGCGGGGGTTCGCCGGGTTCTCGAACTGCTGGGGAACGAAGGCATCCTCTAGTTCGTCCCCGAGTTCGGCTGCCCGCTCGATCGCCCCGGGCATGCCACCGTCGGCCGGGGTGAGTTCCAGTTCCGCCCCGAGCGCCCGGAGAAGGGATCGGCGTTCCTGGCTCATCGACTCGGGCATCGTCAATACGAGGTCATAGCCCTTCGCCGCGGCGGCGAAGGCAAGCCCGATGCCCGTGTTTCCGCTGGTCGGTTCCACGATCGTGGTCCCCGCTTCGAGTTCGCCGGCCTCCTCGGCGGCCTCGAGCATGGAGACGGCGATCCGGTCCTTGACCGAGGAGAGGGGATTGAACGCCTCGAGTTTGGCCAGGAGGTTCGGGGCGAACTCGTCGAGTCGAATGATCGGCGTGTTGCCAACGAGTTCGGTCATGTCCTCGACGATTCGATTGGGATGTGAGGGTTCGTTCATTCTAGGGTATCCTCATTTTCGAGTCTACTTAGTCACCGATTCCTTTTTCACCTGCTGAGAACGCCCGACGGGGCCAGTGGGCGATGTCATCGCCACCAACCCCCCCACTATTTCAGAACAGCTTACGCAGAGGATCGACACAGAGAGCGAAAAGGGTCTCTCAACCGAGTGGAACACCCACCATTCAGCAATCGGCCGCTCAATCCGATTGCATGACGCTCGCTCGATTCGAGCAGTTCGGGCATCCTACATTGACGTACGTGTTGAAGACTCGGTCACACCGGGCGCATTCCCGGAGGTTTTCGGAGTTTCGCATTGACGACCTTCGTGTTACCCGCCAAACCAGACCACGATAAACATTTCCGTTCGTCGGTGTCTTTGGCAGATGACCCGACGGGATTCGAACCAGAGGAAGACTCGCTCCCGGCGGTCGCTCGTCTTCCAGGGCTCAAATCCCTGAGCGTTTACACTGCTCCCTTTGGTCGCAGGAAAACGCAGCCGTCCGTTCGCACTCCTCGCTTCGCTCGAAGAACTCACGGACCCGACGGGAGTCCCGCGAGCGAGCCTCGGCGAGCGAGTGGGACTACGTCGGGGGAGCAGTGTTCCGGAGGAACCTGAGCGGACCCGACGGGAATCCGTAATGTGCTGTGACAGAGCTGTGTTAATCAGCTCGCCGTCTGGCGATTTCATATCCACCAGATAGTTTGTTGAAACGCTGCAGAAGACAGTCTCGGCGTCGGCCGGGCTACATGTAATAAGAGCCAAGCTGTCCGTCCGAGCAACTCCGGGAAGAACAATCAACAGATTACTGGAGTCGGACAGTCGCCCCTGTTTGCTCTAGAATCTGTTTTTCGATTAGCCGCTCTATCGCTTCGTCAACAGCGTCCGCCTGGTCGTTAGATACCGCTTTCACGTTCGAGAAAACGCGGTCTCTAATTGATTCGACATCGGTTAGCCCATCATCAACCGCAGCCAAGATCGTGTACTCGACCTCGAATTCAGTCGCGAACTCTTCAATTCGAGACGTGAACGTCCTCGGAAGGCCCGAAAGCGATTTGACTGCAACCTCGATGGTGAACAGTGGGTGGGAACGGTCGCGTATGTGTCGTGCTTCAGTCGAACCAGTATTGAACGGACGCTGTTCGTCGATTTCAGTAACAATCGACTCGAATTCGAGGCCACGCTGGGCGTATCTTCGCATATCCTCGATATCGCGCC
>CAZJZA010000013.1:0-14004 GCA_964550355.1 uncultured Halobacteriales archaeon | reverse complement strand
GGCCCTCCCCGAGCGTAAACCCGAGTCGGAAGCAGGCCACATCGCCTGTGGCGACGCGATAAAGGGCAAATCTACCTTCCCCGACGTCGTCGATCGCGAATATTTGAAAGACGAGGCGTTTACGAACGAGAACATTCAGCACGCACGCTTCGAGAACCCCCAAACGGGGGAGATTCTCGATATTCCGTTCGAAGAGCCCGGTGCAGTGGTCGACCGACGACGCTATGGTGAAGTCCTGCTGGAGGAAGCCGACCGTTTGGGTGTCGACCTCCGATACGGACACGTCGTCCAGGACGTGATACAGGAAGACGGTCAGGTAAAGGAGGTCAGAAGTTCCAAAGACGGTGAGACGACGACCTTCGAAGCAACTGTCGTGATCGATGCCGCGGGGGCGATGTCTATCCTTCAGGATGCGGTAGACTTCTCAGAGAGTACCTTCGATACGAACGTCCACTACCAGCAGTTCTGTTCGGCCTACCGCGAGATCATCGAGGTCGAAGAGCCGGTCGAATACGACGATGCGATCGTCTTCATGCCGACATCGGAACTCGGCTATCTGTGGTATTTTCCCCGCTCCGAGACGACGATCAACGCCGGACTCGGATTCCAGATGAACAAGCCGCCGATGAAACTCGTCGAGGTGCTCAAAGAAGACGTTCGGACCCGTTCGGAGTTCGAAAACGCCGAAGTGGTCGACAAACTCGGCGCGGCGCTCCCGACGCGTCGACCATACGATTCCGCCGTTGCGCCGGGCTATGCCGCCGTTGGGGACGCGGCCGCACATGTTAATCCAGCCACAGGCGGAGGAATCCCCGGTGCAGCGAAAGCCGGACACTGGGCTGCCAAAGCAGCAATCGAGGGCATCGAGGACGGAGACGTGAGCGAAGAAGCCCTCTGGGAGTATAACAAGCAAGTGATGACGGACTTCGGGAAGCGCTTTGCCGCCATCGATCTTTACAACATCTGGGCAGGAACGCATTCAGTCGACGAATTGACCGGCATCGTCACGGCACTTCCAGGACAGGCACTGATCGATGCGCTCGGAAAAGGGGCCGCAGGAATGTCACTCGGCCTCAAACTCGACACGCTCCGTCGAACGTTTGGTCACTGGCGCACCCTTTTCGGACTCTACCAGGTCCACCAAGAGGCACTCGATCTTAAGGACGTCTACGAAGAGTATCCCGCGAGCCCCGACGGATTCGATGCCTGGCAATCCCGGCGGGACGAAATATACGACCAGGTCTACGAGATTACCGGCGCGGACCCGAAGTACTGAGATCGGATGGCCTTCTGGGGACACAATCATTTTCCTCCGGGCGAGCGAAGTTTCGGTCATGTCCGATTCACAGTCCGACCTCGAGACGGTCAACGGAATGCCCCGGTTGGGTATCGGGACGTGGGAAAACACCCATCCAGCGGCGTGCAAAAACGCGGTCCAAACGGCCCTCGAGATGGGCTATCGACACGTGGATACCGCCCAGGCGTATGGAAACGAGGAACACGTCGGTCGCGGGGTCGCCGCGGCCGAAGTCGATCGAGACGAGGTGTTTTTAGCGACCAAAGTCTGGATCGACAGCCTCGGAGCCGACGACGTTCGCAGAACGACCCGCGAGAGCCTCGATAAATTGGGTGTCGATTACGTTGATTTACTTTACGTTCACTGGCCAGCCGACACGTACGACCCCGAAGAAACGTTGCCCGCTTTCAAACAGGTTCGCGAAGATGGACTCACAGAGCACATCGGCGTGAGCAATTTCGAGCCCGAACATCTCGAAACAGCCCGGGAGATATTGGGTGAGCCACCCTACACAAATCAGATCGAGATGCATCCATTATTGGCCCAGGCGGATCTCCGAGAGGCTGTAGCCAATACCCGAACTAAAATCGTCGCCTACTCGCCGTTGGCACGCGGGCGTGTCTTTGACGTGCCCGAAATCGCAGCCGTCGCCGAGAAACATGGTGTAAGCGAAGCCCAGGTCAGTCTCGCGTGGCTCGGCGAAAAAGGCGTGACTCGAATCCCGAAGGCTACCTCACGGGCCCACATTGCGGACAACTGGGCGAGTCGCGAACTTGAACTCGACCCGGAGGATATCGAACAAATCGACGGAATCGATCGAACATATCGACAGGTCGACCCCGGCTTTGCGCCCTGGAACTAACCGGATATCGGTCACACGTCTCGATTCGATTCTCGTCGTCAAACCCCGTTTCACATGTAACCAAGATCCCGCAACCGTTCCATCAAATCCTCTTTGTCTTGGGCGCGTCCGGCGCGCTCGGTCGTTCCGTCGAGGTCCTGGAGCCACGCCGGCATCTTGTCTGATTTCTCGGTACTCACTTGACTCCCGAGCGAACGGAAGCCCTCGAAGTATTTCGGAGACACCGGGATATCCTCACGGTCCACCCCTTCGGGCAAGTCGTCGAAGGCCTGTGGAACGTATCCGTTCTCCGGGAACGCGGGGACGGTTTCCGGAACCACGTAGTTCCAGAAGGCCTCCCACACGTCGCCCTCGTCGAATTGGAGGATCGGTTGCACGCGGTCATGAGGCGGGTAAATGTCGGGATCGTGACGGGGACTAAAGAATGTCTCGTCGGCCCGGGCCTCTTGTTCGTCCCAGCGAACCCCCGAAATGACGCCGTCAATATCGTGTTCTTCGAGTGTGTCGTTGAGTGCAACGGTTTTGAGGAGATGATTGCCCACGTAGGTGTCGAGAAGGAACGGGAACGTGTCTTCTTCGTATTCAAGAATTTCCCGGACGTGGTGTTGGTTGTGCTCGGACAGCGCCGCGACCTCGATATCGTCACCTGGTTCGAGATCCCGTTCGCTAACGATATCGCCGATATCCGTATTCCGAGCCCAAATGACTTCGAGGTCCCACTCACCGGCCCAGTGCTCGACGAACTCGATCAGCTCGTCGAAATGTTGGAAATGGTCGATAAACACAGCTGGGGGCATTTCATAGCCCAGTTCGGTCGCGACTTCACGAACCAGGTAAAGCGTCAGCGTCGAGTCCTTGCCTCCAGTCCACATCACCGCAGGGTTCTCGTATTCCTCGAGGGCCGTTTTTACGACCTCGATTCCTTTCTGGATTTTCGCTTCGACATCGGGGTAACTCTCGGCGGTTTCCCCTTCGCCTGCCGTGTAATCGACATCGACGTAGTCAGGAAATCCCTCGCGCATCGGCGGCGTTTTCGGGGTCGGCAGGGATAAATGAACGGATTCGTTACAGGTCCGGTGCCGGCGCTGCTTTCTGTAGGGCCGTTTCTGCGATATTTCCCCCGTAGTCCGCACTACGCGAGAGCGAATCGACGATCAGACCGAGATGTCGGGCCCGTGTCGGGTCGAGTTCCCTGAGCTGGTCGTCGATCACTCTGGCTCGGTCGTCAATTTCGCCCACCCCCGTTCGAGCTTCGTTTGCCAGGCGTGTCGCCATTTCTGGATCCGTCTCGAACAATGCGTCGAAGGCGGTTTTGATGATTTCGGTTGCCTCTTCACAAAGAGTTTCGAGGGATTCGACGACATCGGCCGGAATGGTTGCATCAAGTTCGAGCGTCAACTGGCTGATTTTTGCCGCGTGGTCGGCGATTCGTTCGAGCTGTCGAGCACTCGAGTGGTAATCGAAGCAATTCTCCCTCGAAAGGCCAATTTCGCGGGCCATTTGTGGCGAGCGAAGCGTCCCTCTGAAAATCCGGGAGACGACGTACCAGAGCCGATCGACATCATCATCCCTGGCAATGACGTCGGATGCTAACTCCATGTCATGGTTTTTGAGGGCGATAACGCTATCTTCGAGCATCGAACGGGCAATGAGATGCATCCGTTCGACGGCACTGTGAACAGAGAGTTCCGCAGAATCGAGCAGGTCTTGAATGATAACCGTATCAACTTTCTCTTCGAGGACCTCCAACCCGACGAGACTTTGGGTGGCTTCTCGGATCACGCGACGTTGGGAGGGTGAGATCTGATCGGCAGTGAGTTCGATTTCGTCAAACCCGCTGACGTACATCGTCATAACCCCGCGCATCAACGCGTCCCCTTCGCGTTCTGAAATATTGAGTCGGCCCTTCGTCGGCCCACTTGACGATGCCGGTGACAAAAGAAGCGATCCGTTCTCCGGATGAAAAACAACTTCTTCACCTGCGCTGATATCGTGGTCTCTGGCCCACTCCTTTGGAATCGAAATGGTAAACGTCGAGCCCCCCGTGAGCTGGACCTTACGGCGTTCCATATGAAGACTCATCATTGGATGGTTGTAAATCGTCCGGTATCTATATAGATTTGAAAATTGCGGTATAGAACAGGTTTAGTGGCCGGATACCGACACATTTAGAGTTGTAGTCAATCTATCCCGAGGAAGGAAAAATGGTTATATTAGTCCTATATAGTTTAGAGCGACACAGTAATTCCTCTTTCAGCCACCACCATTGTTGCTCAGGTCAAATAGCGAGAAATCTCCGATCGCTGATTAGGCCAAAAATCATTCTACACTACCTATTTGATCGAAACGCAGTATGAGAAGCATTAGATTTGCAAAATTGACGCCAAATTGGGCAAATCAAAACGGGGTTAATTGTATAGCAAAATATGGTTTAAATAGGCAGTATCACCCTTGTAAACTCCCATACACCAGAATTGACGCCCAGGTGATGACTGAAAAATCCACATATTGGCCAGGTAGAGAACCCGGAAAACGAGAAACGAAGAATGGATTTCCCTAATCGATACCTACTTGTGAATCAAGACATCCAGACAATGATTTTTCTATGTGAAACCAATTAATCACACATTTTGAACAAATGAAAAAGTATGGCCCATCCATCGAACGAAGCCAATAGATCAAATCGTGAATCCAGATGATTTGGTAAGTGAGTAAACTACCGAAATTCGATTCCTTCGAATTATTTCAAGAGAAAGACCAGACCCATCCCCGATCCCAATTGAAACCCAAATGAGTTGGATTAATTCAAAATGCATTGATTCAATATAATCTGCGTTCACCAAAAAATTACGGACACAATTTCAGCTCTCGGAGAAAGTGAATCAATCATTGATTTTTTGTAAGATGGTCAAAATGTAAAAACTGTCCTCTAATCAAAATTCGTGACTTCAGAGATTTCAATCAGAGAAAATTTATTATTTTGTTTGGTATAATTATGACTGGATTACCCACAGTATGATTCCAAATATAAATAAATACAGGGCAAAATCACACCTGCAAAAGTCGAAATAAGATACTTTATTTTAACAGGTACAAGATTTAAGACCCCAGTGAACAAATCACCATACATGCCAGACTCACCAGGTCAAAACGATCGCGCTGCGATCACCACCTACATTCCGGCCGCGCAAAAAACAGAGTGGGAGACCCACGCCGAAGAACTTGAAATGAGCCAATCGGAATTCGTCAGGACCATGGTCCAGGCTGGACGTCGTGGATTCGGAGAATCTACGCCCGGTCCCACCGGTTCTTCGGGGTCTAACCCCCGGGGTAACATCCAAGAAACGGTGTTGCAAGCAATCGATGAAAATGACGGACTCAGTTGGGAGGAGTTATTCGAGATCGTTGCCAACGACCTCGAGTCCCAACTGGAAGAAGCGATCATCACGCTCCAGGAAGCAGACAAAATTACACATCAGCCCCGAGATGGAACCTACACGCTCAAAGGAAAACAATGACGTCCACAGACGATCCGATTCGATATTTTCTCGAAGACATGGCCTACCACGGCCGATCTGAGCGCACTCGAAACGCCTACGATCGCGTCTTACACCAATTCCAAGCCTCTCTCGATGATTCTACCACACTCGATTCAGTAACTCACAGAGATTGTCTCTCCTGGATTTCCACACTTCGTGGTGAGGCCGCAGAGAGCACGATTGCAAGTTATGCGGCCTATCTCCACCGATTTTACGCCTACATGAACGAAGTCGGTGTATTTGAACAAAATCCCATGACCCTCGTCATGGAAGAACTCGACGAACAAATCGCGACAGATCCGAATCGACGAGATATTTCAGTCGTTGCCATGAGCGAGTTTGTCCAGTCAATAGGCCATCCACTCGCAAAAGCCGTAATCGTCTTGCTGTTAAAAACCGGTGTGAGAGCTGGAGAAGCCTGCAATTTGGATCTACGGGACATAAACATCGAAAACGCGCCGGTTCGTACTGGTCCTGTTCGACCCCAGCTCACCGGACGGCCGGACACACTTTTCGTCTCGGACGAACCAACACGAGGCGAGGCGGTAAACGGAGAAACTCGGCAAATGTCGAATAAACGTAAGCGCGAGACGGTCATTCCCATCGACAACGAACTCAGGACGGTGCTTATCGAATGGCTCGCTATTCGACCGGATCCATCCTCCACCGCAGAGCCATTATTCATGAGTACCGAGCGGAACTGGGGCGATCGGCTAACAGGAAACGATGTCCATCACCTCGTGACCTCCCGTGCTCGAGAGCGGGGTTGGTACGAGTCGGGAGCCGGCGCTGGAGAAAACGTCACGCCGCATTATTTCCGTCACTTTTTCACCACTTACCTCCGGGACCGGACCGGAGATCGCGGGATCGTCAAATATCTGCGGGGAGACGTCGCGACCGACGTGATCGATACGTACACACACAACTGGGGAGACCGGGTTCGTGAGGTATACGAGGCGAATATCTACTCCTTACTCGACGATTTCTGAACAAATAAATCATATATCGCTATATCAAATCGGGGTAACGGGGATCGCAGAGGTTCGGAGGATGGATTCCTACAAACCATAACGGTTCTACACGGCCGGGGGGACACCCCACGGGTTTCGTCGGTAGTGAGTTGGGGTTGAGAGGGCTCTGGCTCACAACGACGGGATTAATGACGAACTTTGTCACCAACGTTCGATGACCGAGAGCGTCACCTCATCGATCAACCAGTCGTATAGATCGTTGTTGCGCACACAAAGCTGGTACCGGAAATTCAGAGAGGTAGCCATCTCCAACGTGTATAACGTAGAACAAGCGATTTAGATTCCTAGCCTACAATTCGATGGATTCAAATTAGCCGGTTAGACAAAACAATATCCACATAAGGCGGCAGTGACCCCCAAACAGGCAAGGCAAGCTACTCCCGCGGATAATACAATGCAATCGGTGTAACAGATCCCCAAAATCAAACTCTTCGTGGCCCCACAATTAACTAGGCATGAAACCAGATCATCTTTTACTGCCGTTACCGTCCAGGTCTCGGTGTCCACGAATCCTGCGATCAGTCGATCGTCCGGGGACGGAGAGTCTACTGTCTCATCTACCGTAGCGGGCACGATAACTATAGCCCGGTCTTTTTCCGGGAATTCAACTACATTTGAATCCTGTGTTTGTACGTGATATTCTGGTATCAACTCCCGCACCCACTCCTGATATCGCGGATCTTGTCTGACCAATGTTAGTGCTTTGCGTAACGTTTGATCGGTGGCAATCCGTCTATGAATTACGCCGTTAGATTCGAAGGCAGGCGCATCTATTGCTTGGTACGAGTGAGGGTTGTCCGTGCCCTCATTCATTGACATTTTTGTTGCGGTCCCAGCTCTTGATCGGACATGCACTAAATTATTCGAATGGTTTTTAATTGGAAGAATAATTTGATTGACTGACGAAACCTCATCACCACACTCGAAATCAATAGAATACACTTGCGCAGATTCATATTCGGGCGAATCAGACAATTTCGATAGAACTTGGTTTAACGTTTTATCTTGTTTTGATTCCTCTATGATAGATTGTGCCTTATTTCCAGACAACTTTGAGCGGTTTATGTTTGGGAAAGTTGAGGGTCGTTCTTGGTCAGATTTTGCCGAAGCCATCCCCGCCATACCCGACGCTCCCAAGGCGACACCAGATGATTTTAAGAATTTTCTACGAGTTTGCGATAGGTTTTCCCATAGTTCTGCACACCCACTTCCATCATCAACGGTTTCGTTAATTAGCTCATTATACTCCTCAACTTCGTCCCTATTGTCAGTCATTGCGGACCACAATTAACGCAATTAGTTGAATTATAATATTATTTCTGGAAAACATTTATAATTGATAACTGGTGCTTCTTCAGACTCGTGAACGAATCGAAGATATACCAGTTGATTATCCACAGTTAATTTGAAGGCATAGTTTTATTTGTGAACAGATGATATTTTTAAAATATGCGCATAGATCCTCCACGACCATTGTTGTTGGTGCTCACCCTCCTCCCTGTGGCTGGCATTGTCCTATCTGCCGTCATTGAAGCCACGCTCAGACCAAGTGATCCAATGTACGGCGGTCTCATGTTGATAGGGTATTTTCTCTCTTATGTCGGAACAGGGGCAGTGTTCTTTCTGTGGGCCATATACTATCGTCGGCGTGGCCGAACCGCTGTCGGCGACGCGTTCGTTCGCGGGATATTTCTGGTCATGGCGAGTTTCGTTGGGTGGTCCCTCATCCTGAAGTATCTCCCCGTGACTGTTCCCAACGTGGCAATTTTTGAAACATTAATCGTGACGACAGCGGTTGTTGGCACCGGACTACTAATCGTTCGTGCGGCTGGCGGAGGCTATTCACTGCTGCTCTCGAAACAGTTCGGGCTGACGCTTGGCCTAGCGAGCCTCATCGCCTATGTACTCTACCTAGCTGTCACAAACAATGTGAGCATTTATACCATGACAGCGACCTTTATCTTTATGATAATTGTTGGTCGGCATCTCATTCCGGTAGTCTTCCCTGCCGGGGCCTGACAATATTTTCAACACATGCCTAATACATCCTATCCCTCGGATAGGTGAGTCACCTACTCCAATAGGTACTCTTGATCAGACGATCGACCACCCCCACTATACTGTGACGATGTCAACATTGCTGGGGGAATTGGCAATCAAACGAGTCAGCGATTGCTGACATTCAAATACTGAGACGAGTATAATCAGATAATGAGTCGTGGACACCGCTCGCGATACCGAGCCCTCGGAGGTCGCTGTACTCGTCGAGCGAGTCGTTCAGCAAGCCAGCGACCTCTGTAAAAACGAAGACCACCTCTCGCGCGTTATCGCCGGCCTCGACCTCCCGCTTGACCACCTCGAAGATGGATATGAGCGAACGCCGAGTCATGGCTACGACCTCGAACCCATCCTTCGGGTATTCCTCTACAAGCACGCGGGCGAGTACAGCGATAACGAACTCGCCAGCGAGCTCAAGACGTGGCCGTACCTTCCGATGCGGTTCGACCTTGGAGGAGTACCAACACAGCAGACGCTCTCGTATACGTGGCGACATCGCTTCGACGACGATCTACGAAAATTCCTGTCTACAGCTGGACGCGGCATTCGCGAGGAAGCAATCCAGCAAGGCGTCCTCAGAGAATCAACCGCGACCGATCGAGAGAACAACGAAGACCATTCGGAGACGTCTTCGATCGACGGGCTCACCGAGGGTCGCATTCGCAGGGTGATGCGGGCCGCCCGTGACCACGTCTTCCCCGCCTTCGATACCGGACGCGCCACGAACGCGACGTACAGTGACGAATGCATTCTCTCTATGCAGGCCTATCTGAGCATGGTGAATTGTGGGAGCGATCAAGCCACCCGACGCTTCTCCCGAATGAGCCGGCGCGACCAGACTCCGCACGGCGATACGCTCATCCGGACGATCAAGAAACTCGGAAAACCCACTGACCGCCAATCGAAGCTCGGCGAATACCACCACACAGGAAAGCGAAAACGGACCGAACCGTGGGCGCGAGTATTCGAGGAGATCCAAGAGGGATTCAACACGGCTACCGAGAACATCATGGAGTCGCTCAAGGAGACGAAGCCGTTCCGAGAACCGGTCAATGCCGCGATCGACATCACGGACACTGTCTTCTACCCGTCGCCGTGGGAGGACTACGACGCCGGGATTCCACGGGCGGATTTCCCCGCACCCGTGAACGGCCTCAAAGAACGAGGAAAACGTGGCTACCAGTTCGCAACGCTCACGATTATCGGGACGAACGCACCGATCATTCTCGCCGTCGAGCCCGTCAAGGCGAACTCTTACTGGGAAGACGACGACGTGACGAACACGCCTCGCGCGGAGATCGTCGACCGCCTCGTGACGGAAGCTGAGCAGTACGTCGACATCCACATGGTGATGGCGGATCGTGAGTTCGACGGTCACCAGGTCCTCCACACCTTAGACGAGCACGACGTCACCTACCTCATCCCCAAGAAGAAGTACACCGACGATCTGGAGGGTGTCTCGAAAGTCGAGGAGCACCCGATTTCGGATGTGGGCGTCGATCCCGACGTCGAACTCTGGCTCGACGCCGAATTGAGCCATGAGGTGAACTTCATGTACGTCCCGTCGAGGAACGAGGACGGGAAGTACACGGTCTTTCTGACGAACCGGGACGGCGTCGAACCCGAGGACGTCCGCGGGCTCTGCGCGCGATATGATCGACGCTGGGAGATCGAGAACGAGTACAAGCAGATCAAGAAATTCCTCCCCACACACGCCTCCACGGATTATCGGGTCAGGGCGTTCAGTTTCGTCTTCGGGTGCCTCCTATACAACGTCTGGCGGCTCACTGACTCCCTCCTCAAGCTCGAACTCGGAATACCCATCCGCGAAAAGCCGTTGTTGACTGCGGGTGAGACCATCGAGTTGCTCGCCTGCATCCTCGTCCCCGACGGCTAGCTCGACAATACCTTCCTCGACGTCAGAAAATTCGATAGCAACAGCTCTCGACTAATTCTTCCCACTCGTTCCTCAAAGTCGTTACCGAGAGTAAATCCCACACCTTAGCCGGGTCATCCCATAAGAACTCTCGCTCGAATCACCCGTTATTCCCGCTCAGTCGTTTGTAGATCGGTCAAACTCCGAACCTCTGGGATCGGTCTGAAACCGCGAAAAGTGGCGCAAAAATCCCCAGGGTGCCGGAGAACCAGAGCCATCCAAAATCCAAATGGAATTTTCGATCCCCAATCGGTCCTTAGAGGAAGATTGACGCTGTGCCGGTTGGGTTTAAGCCGCTTGCCGAGCTTGTTTTAGTTGGATGCCAGACGCGATCGGGTTGTTCGATCCGGACCGAGTCGCCGTCATCGGTGGAACTGATAGAAAGGGATCGATCGGGCGGGCGATCATGAAAAACCTCGACGCGTTCGAAGGAAGAGTTATCCCAGTCAATCCAAAGCACGAAACTGTACTGGGAAAAAAGGCAGTTCCGTACGTAACCGAACTCGCGTTACCAATCGATCTCGCCGTCGTGGTAGTGCCACCGAAGATTGCTATCGACACAATCCGAAAACTCGGAGAGCTCGGAGTGAAAAACGTCGTAGTCATCACAGCCGGATTTGGCGAAGCTGGCAGTGAAGGGGCAACACGCGAGAGAGAATTGAAAAACATCGCCTCGACGTACGATATGAACCTCGTCGGGCCAAATAGCCTCGGCGTGATGAGCACCCCCAGTCGATTGAACGCAACGTTTGGCCCATCCAACGCTCGACCGGGGGACCTGTCGTTCATGAGCCAGTCGGGAGCGTTCATCACCGCCGTCGTGGATTGGGCAAACGAACAAGGAATCGGCTTCAAAGACATCGTTTCCCTGGGAAACAAGGCTGTTCTCGACGAGTCCGACTTCGTCGAGTTCTGGGAAACAGATCCAAAAACCGACGTGATCCTCGGCTACCTCGAGGGGATAACCGATGGTCGAGGGTTCATCGACACCGCACGATCGGTGACAAAAGACACCCCAATCGTGCTGGTCAAGTCAGGACGAACAAAGGCAGGAGCCCAGGCTGCATCCTCCCACACGGGAACCATCGCTGGTAGCGAACGGGCCTACGAAGCGGGACTGGACCAGGCGGGGGTTCTTCGAGCCGACAACGTTCAAGAACTGTTCGATTACGCCCAAATCCTCGGCGGTCAACCCGTTCCCGAAGGAAACGCTATCGCCGTGATTTCAAACGCCGGTGGCCCGGGCGTAATGGCGACGGACGCAATTGGAAAATCGAATTTCGAGATGGCGTCGTTCAGAGATGAAACACTGGAAGGGTTAACCGAGAACCTTCCCGAGGGTGCAAATATTTACAACCCAGTCGACGTGATCGGGGACGCGGACAACGAACGATTCGAGACCGCAATCGATCTCGTTCTGGCGGACGAGAACGTAAAAGCCGCAATCGTCCTCGCCTCGCCGATCGCCGTTCTGGATTACAAACGATTGGCCGAAGACATTTCGGACCTACAAAGCAGGCACGAGATTCCTGTTGCCACAGCCTTGATGGGAGGTACACGGATCAAAAAACCCGCGAAAACACTCCGGGAACACGGAATACCTAACTACTTCGATCCGGCACGAGCGGTGAACAGTCTCGACGCATTGCTCACCTATCGAAACATCACCCGAATCGATTACAAAGCGCCACGAACCTTCGACGTCGATCGAGAGCGGGTCCAAAAATTGCTCGAAACCGCGACAGCCCGTTCGAACCGACTCGGAGTGGAGGCGATGGGAATTCTCGATGCCTACGGAATCGACATTCCAACCGGTTCAATTGTGGAAACCCCCGATGCAGCCCGTAAAGTGGCAGCGGAAATCGAGGGCGACGTGGTGATGAAAATCGTCAGCCCGGACATCCTTCATAAGTCGGACATTGGTGGTGTCAAAGTGGGGGTTAAAGACGAGGAAGTCACTGACGCATACGAGGACCTCCACACACGTGCGCGCAACTACCAACCCGACGCCCGAATCCTTGGCGTGCAGGTTCAGGAAATGGTCGATCTCGAAACGGGAACAGAAACAATCCTCGGTATGAATCGCGACCCACAATTCGGCCCATTGCTTCTTTTTGGACTCGGCGGCATCTTCGTGGAAATTCTTGAGGACACGACCGTTCGAGTGGCCCCTATCAGCGAACGGGAAGCGACAGAAATGATCGGGGAAATCGATTCGGCACCGTTGCTCAGGGGAGCCCGAGGTCGAAAAGCCGTCGACGAGGCGGCACTCGTGGAGAGCATTCAACGACTCTCACAACTCGTGACAGACTTTCCCGCCATCCTCGAATTGGACATTAACCCACTCGTAGTGACTCCGGATGGGGTACAGGCCGTAGACAGCCGACTCACCGTGGACCCAGACAAACTATGAAGACCTTACTGCTCGCATCAAGCCAGAACAGCACCGGTAAAACCGCCGTCGCACTCGCACTCGGACGACTGGCTCAGGCCCGAGACCTGTCAGTCGGATACATGAAACCGAAAGGGACCCGACTCCAGTCGCACGTCGGAAAAACCCTCGACACGGACCCGATGCTTGCGCGCGAAGTCCTTGGGATCGAAGCAGAGATGCATGAAATGGAACCAATCGTCTACTCCACGACGTTCATCGAGGGCGCGATCCGGGGTCGAGAAGACATCGAAGAACTCCACAACCGGATCGATAGCGCCTTCGAAACGCTCGCGGGTGACCGAGATCTCATGGTCGTGGAAGGCGGGGACCTCTGTACGACCGGCGGAATCGTAGACCTCGCTGACGACGATATCGCCCGCCGGCTGGAGGCGGAAGTCCTCCTACTCGAACGGCTCGAATCCGTAAACGACGTCGATCAGTTACTCGGGGTCGCAGACAGGCTCGAAGACCGAATCGGTGGCGTGGTATTCAACGCCGTTCCCGATTCTATGTTCGACCTCGTCGAATCCGACATCGTCCCATTCCTCGAGGGAAAGGACATCCCCGTTCTCGGTGTCATTCCCCACAATCGAGAATTGGCCGGCGTGACAGTCGGCGATCTCACCGACGAACTCGGAGGAAACGTGCTCACAGGAGCAGACCAAGAGGTTTTCATCGAACGGGTGCTCGTCGGGGCAATGAGCGGGGAGGCGGCCCTCTCCCATTTCCGCCGGACCAAGGATGCCGCCGTCGTCACAGGCGGTGGTCGAGCGGACATCCAGCCGGCTGCCCTTGAAGCCCCCGGCGTGAAGACACTAATCTTGGACGGCGGTGTTGAGCCACCGGG
>CAZJZA010000012.1:0-14006 GCA_964550355.1 uncultured Halobacteriales archaeon | reverse complement strand
TTCGGGCTCGGCTGTTTCGGTTGCCGCGATGGAGTAGGTCACCGTCTTTTGGGCTCCAGGTTTCAACTCGCCGATCGACCGGACGCCCGATTGGGACCCTTCGAAGGCCAACGCGTTACTCCGCGATTCCATCTGGAGTGTCGCATCCGAAGCCGTTTCAGAACCGACGTTTTCGACAGTTACCGACATCGTTCCGTCCGATTTCACGCGAACGTCCGCGGTCGTTTCCACGATCGTGAACGTTGCCCGATCCGAGACGCGAACCTCGATGTTCGTCCGTTGCGTTTCTCGCTCGTCGTCATCGTATTCGTAGGTAATTCGCACCGGAAGCGTGTACACCCCCGATTCGACGTCCTGGGGGACGTCGATCGCGAATTGGGTCTGTACTGGTTGCCCGTCTCGAAGCGTTCCGAGATGTCTCTGACCCGACGTCACAGTAAAGGGCGTCTCACCCGCTCCCAACTCGGCTTTGACGTTCGTGGCGGGCTCTACACGGTCGTCAGCGTCCTCCGCATCGTTCAGCACCGTTACGGACAGTGATTCGGCTTGTCCAGGTGCAACGTAGTTCTCGGCGACTGTCGTTTCGAATCGCGGATCTTCCGTGGCAGCAGCGATACCCGGCCCAACGGCGATGCTCGCAATCACCGCCAAGATGAGAAGTCCAGTTATACGGGACATGTGGCCCCCTCTTTGCTCTTGTGCGGGGAATGGGTTACCGGGAACATGTGGGCGTGGCCGAACATGTACGTGACCGTTTATAACCGGCACAGGTTACTACCGGTTGCATAGATGCCTGCTGTAGAACTAACGATCGAAATGCCCGAGGGGTCTTGGATAGCAGCTGTCACACGGTCATTTTCCGAGACCGATTTTCGCGTCCTCACGGTACTCGTAAACGAAGGGAGTGGACACGCAGTACTCGAGGTTGAAACAGCCGAACCGAGTGCGATTCTGGGGAGTTTACAATCGAGACCCGAGCTGACGTCGGTCGATCTGATTTCTGTAGATAGCGCTCGCGGCGTGTTTCAGATCGAAACCCTGGAAACTGGAATCCTCGAACCGTTTCTGTCAGCGGGCGTCCCGCTCGAGACACCGATACACATTGGAAACGGCGTTGCGACCTGGGAGTTCACCACCTCACAGGATCGGCTTTCGAAACTCAGTACACACTTACAAGAATCGGGAATGGAATATCACGTCGATCGAATCGGGGAGGAGAATCCGAATACGAAGACGAATGGCCCCGACCTGACGGACCGCCAATCCGAAATCTTCCAGACCGCACACCAATTGGGCTACTTCGAAATTCCCAGAGATGCAACAATTCGCGAGGTGGCCGAAACCACGGGAGTGAGTAAATCGACGGCAAGTGATACGCTCCGGCGCGCGATTCGGAACGTGGTTGGCTGGTATCGTCCCGCTGACTAGGGGTTGTGAGACGTGGCCTGGAACGCGTTTCCTGTTAAGACACCTGGAACGCGCTCGGTTTTTCGCCGCTTTCTCGCGTTCGACGAAGGGCCGTCACTGTTGCCAGGAGATAGAGTGTTGCCCCGCCGATGACCAACAAGTCTCCAGGCATTCGGGCCCACATCAGCGTTTGGATGAGTTCACGATTGTAGAACCCGACCGATCGGGCCACGTCGTAGCCGGAGGAAATGACCGTTTCCAACTGAAGGAAGCCGGTCGGGAGCAGGGAGATGACGATCATGAGCGCCAATCCGATATTCATCGCCCAGAAGGACTGCTTGAACCGCTTTTCTGGGAAGTGAGATGTTTGGGTCGTGTACCGGAGCACATAGGTCCCGAGTCCAAGTGCCAGCATTCCGAAGGAACCAAAAAACGCCGCGTGTGCGTGGGCGACCGTGAGATACGTCCCGTGTTCGAAGTATCCGACCACGGGGAAGTTGATGATGGTTCCAAGTATCCCTGCACCGAGGAAGTTCCAGACACCGCTTCCGATGACGAACATGAGCGGGACCGTGTAGGCAAATTTGCCGTCGATCCGATCCATCGTGCGGTACTGTGAGAGTGCATCGTAGAGTATGATGACTAGCGGGACGATCTCGAGTGTGGACCAGACACTGGAGATCGGGATCCAGGCTTCGGGGAGACCGATCCACCAGTAATGGTGGGCGATTCCCACGATACCGGTCCCCATCACCAGGGCCACCTCGAGGAGAATTGCCTTTTCAGCCACCGATTTGCGAAGGAGTCCGATCGATAGCAGGATTCCTGCGATCGCGGCGACGATGAAGAACTCGAAGACCCCTTCAACCCACATGTGTACGACCCACCAGCGCCAGAACTGGGTCACCACCCAGTGAGTTTCCGGGGTATAAAGGAACCCGGCAAGAAAGAGACCGGGGATGGAGGCACTCGCGTAGAGCAGCATGTGGCCCAACCCATACCGTGGCTCCCGCTCGAGGAGGGGTCTGAGAGAGCGGTACATGAGGACGACCCAGAGCAAGAATCCGACCAAGACGCCGACCTGCCAGAGTCGGCCCATTTCGAGATACTCCAGTCCCTCGGTCCCGAGGATCCACCAGAGATCTCCCCCGAAAACACCGAGTGTCCCGGCCCAAATGCCGATGAGTGCACCGACACCAACGACCGTCACGGCACCGAGGAGTACGTTGGTGAGGAGTTTCTGATACCGGGGTTCGTGATCGGAGAGCAATCCGGCCATGAAAATGCCTCCCCCGATCCACAGTACCGCAACCCAGACAATCGCAAGTTCGACGTGCCACGCTTTGAGGACGTGGAAGGGGAAAAGCGAAACTAGATCGAGACCGAGGAGGTCACCGAGTCCATAAAAGCCGTCGCGTTCGATGTAATAATGAGCCAATACCCCGCCGACCAGTGTTTGGACGATAAAGAGCCCGGCCGCGAGAAGCATGAACCTGGCTGCGGCAATTTGCGATGGGAGGAGTGACGCATCCCTCGGGTCGGGAATATCGACGCCTTCGTATTCCGGCTCGGGAAGATCAATAACGAAGAAGAGGATGACTATCGCTCCAATTCCGATAACCAAAAAGAGGAGTGCAAACACGGTCCAGAGCATTGCCGTCTCAGAGAGCCCGTTTCCGGTTCCCGTCACGTAGGGCCACTCGTTCGTGTAACTGTTATCCCCACCTGGACGATCGGTATTAGCTATCCAGGCCGTCCACAATGCAAAATCGGCTATGGCCCGTGCATCATCGGCGGATTCCACGGTCCCTGCTGAAATACCTCGCTCGAGATCGCCGTCATAATACCGCTCGACGTAGGTCTGGCGGACTTGCTCGTGAGCGTAGACCTCCGCTTCGGAGTATTGAATCGTGCCCCGATCCCCTGACGGCGGTGTTGAAAGTTCGTCTACGACTATTGAATCGATGGTTCCTGTCCGTTCCGTACTGAGGGCGTCATACCCGCTTTCAAACCGCTCTTGGGCGTAAAACTCCCGCATCGCGTCCCGCTTTAACGCGAGTGCGTCCGCGGTGTAATCAGTATCGTAGTACGATCCTTCTCCGAGAACCGAGCCCAGGTCCATCAGCCCCGAGCCCTGTAGTGATGTTTTTCCAGCCTGAACATCTGCCTCGGTGACGACCACGTCCCCATCTGGACCGACGACGCTCTGTGGTATCTCCGGTGCCTGTTCGTAGGTGTACCACGCGCCGGCGCCCATGACGACGAGGTTGAGGACGAATATCCCGACGAGAATTTTTGCCAGTTTACTGCGAGTTACCCGCATATATCACCTTATTTTTGCCAATAAGAGAACGTTTTCTCGAATATGTTCGGGTCACAATGCTCACAAAATAACACCAAATTTATCAAAATATATCGGCAGAAAACTTTGCATATATCGAATTAATACACACAAAAACAGAAAATTTTATCTGGTTTATTGACGCCCGGCTGCCGGGAAACTGCTTCGATTACTATATGTTTTCCTACTATATCAGGTGGCTTATGTATTATTGGAGTGCCTGACCCGCAAGGCTAATTTTTGCACGGTAAGAATCGGTGGAGCACTCATCACCTGAACTCTCATATAGTCGATACCCGCCCAGAAAACTCTGATTTCCCGACACCTCTGGGAATATCCCCAACTGCCCAACACCCCTGGAATGTTCTCATCTGCTCAGCACCCCCGGAATATTCTCATCCGGCCGAAACCGCCGGAAATGAATTTTTTGCTCATCATTCAATTTCGAATCGAGATCAGTACGTAGACCCTGACAGTTTGGCACGGTCACTCCGTCCAAATGGCGGTGTACGCCGGGTCTTCCCCGGTCGTCTGATAGGTGTACCCTCGCTCTTCGAGCATGGGGAACAGATGTTGGGGCGCCCGGTCGTTAATTTGAACGAGTACCGCAGCATTGTCCATCAATTCGAGGGTGCTAAGGGTTTCTTGCAGTGGTTCTGGAGGTGGCAGTTCCCGGACATCTACCACCGTAGGCTCGTCGTCCGTGGGGACAGCTGCATCGTCGAGAAGGCCGTCATATCGCATGGTCCAGGTTTGCACAGTTGGCCGTTCAACAATTGTGCCGAACATATTCGCACACGCTCGCCCAGAAACTTCCGAATATATTCGGGAAAGTGGTTTCAGCAAAGACACCCCGATGAGAGAACAGCGATGCATTCAACCGCCGGTATCGAGAAGGAATTCATAGCCTAACGAGTCACGCTTCTGCAACCGATTATGCAACCACCTACCTCGGATCTGGAAGTCGATCAACAACCACCGCTGTCCCTCCCGTTCGCTCACTTTCTGGTCGGTGCTTTACTGTTGTTACTCGGTGGCGGCGTTGCCAGCCTGGGGCCGTTGGTCCTCCCAATCCGGGCGAGCAGTGTCGGGACGCTCCATCTCCTGCTGGCCGGATGGCTCTCACTGACCATCATGGGGGCAATGATCCAGTTCGTCCCCGTCTGGTCCGGGACCAAATTATACTCCGAACGCCTTTCGATCGCGAGCCTGTGGCTCGTTCTGCTCGGAGTCGCGGGGGTGGTCGGGGTATTTTTCACCAGCGCGTATGAATGGTTTCCTCTGACGGCCGGTGTCCTTCTGCTCGGATTCTGGTTGTTCGGCTATACGATCATCCGGACGCTTCCCCCGCTTCGAACGATGGACGTCACCGAGGCGCATTTCCTGTTAGCGATTGGAAATCTGTTGGTCGCGACGCTATTCGGGTGGCTTCTGGGGACTGATTTCGCCTATCGGATTCTCGATACGGTTCCGATCGACCCGAACGGTCTGCTACTGGCGCATCTCACGCTAACCGTCTTCGGATTCGTTTCACTCACCATCGTGGGAGCACTGTACCAACTCGCGCCGATGTTCACCCAGTCGGAGCCGAGTCAGTTTGACACCCATCTTTCCCGTCTCGAGATGGGAGCGCTTCCTGCAGGTGTGATTATCTTGGCCACAGGCCGCCTGTTCGGCTCGCTCGTACTCGCCCGAATCGGTGCAATCCTCCTCTTGGCCGGAATGCTGGGATTTGGCCTGGTTCTTCTCAGGCGATTGTGGGCTGCACAGGTCGAACCTGGCCCGATGCTCAGGCGGTACTGGCTCGTTGGATTGTCGGTCATCGGGTGGGTGGGGCTCTCGACTCCGAGATGGCTCGGCGATCCACTCTCGTACTTCCTGCGCTTTGGCAGCCCACAGGGGACACATCTCCTTTTCGTCGGTTTCTTTACGTTGACCGTCGTCGGGACGTTCTATCACGTCGTTCCGTTCATCATCTGGTTTCACGAGTACAGCGAGAAACTCGGGTACGAACCGGTGCCGATGATCGACGAACTCTATCACGCAAAGATCGCTCGAATCGAGTTCTGGTTTCTCGTACTGGGACTCGGGACACTTTGGGGCGGAGAATTACTCGGTGCACCGACGTGGGTCCTCGTCGTTGGCGGGAACGTTCTCGGGGCCGGAGTCCTGCTGTTCGCTTTCAATATGGGTCTCGTCGTGTGGCGACATCGGCCCGAGACTGTCAGGGAAGTCTTTGAATTGCTGGCTTTTCGGAAAACTGAAACGACCGAATGACGCTGCGTCCAGACCTCGCTCACTGATCGGAGGAAAGTTCGACGAGTTTCTCGTTTACCGCCTCGCTGTGTTGGTGCATCGGATCGATCCTGATCTCGACGGCTGAATAGGGGTGTCGATCGGACTCTCCGTTCCATGCCCGATGGGCCGCGGTCGTCAGGACCGAACTCTGTGGACAGAACGGAGTTGTTGGGGTGAATTCCACAAAAAGGATGTCGTCCGGTGCGAGGGCGTACCGAAAGCCAGCCTCGGGATGGCGCTGGTCGAGGTTCAATTTCGCGAGATTGTAGCCGAACGTGCTATCGTAGACGCCACGGACTTCGAAAACGTCGCGGGCGATCTTGTGCACGCGTACGTGGTCGTCGCCGATCAGGACTTCGTGGCCATCGAGGGTCGGGCCCGCCTTCGGTATGTGCTCGGGAACGAACTCGTCGTAGTCGTCGAACCCCCAGTCCGCCGACTCGTTTTTGAAGAGGCTCATGATTTCCGGTACGAGTGGCTATCGGGTGACACGTATCCCGAACATGTTCTCTTCCCGGCGGCACGAACGTCACTGGAATTCGGCAACCGCGTTTTCCTCGGAAAGGAACTCGCCGATGATTTTCCCTTCAGCTCGCTGGAGCGTTTCACTACAGGTCGACTTGGCGATCCCGGACTCCCCAGCCACTTCGGTCAGTGTCGCCGTCCGTGGTGAATCGTAATACCCCGACTCGTGTGCCGTCTCGATGAGTGCGAGTTGGCGATCTGTTAGCAGCGCTTCCGTTTCCAGATGATATTTGATCTCCTCTACTGTATACGTGATTTGAAACTCGGACAGTTCATCGCCCAACTGGGAGAGCCGCTCCTGAGAGGTCGTGATCTCCCAGATCGCCTCCCCGTTTCGCAACTCGAAGGGCATCTCGAGCGGAATGCCCGACCCCACGATGGGAAAGAGGAGTGTCGGTTCGGTCGTTTCGAACTGGATTAATCCTGTGTCCCCGTTCCGACCGAGAACGTTCAATTCTCTTGTTTCGGGAACCGCTTCGATGGCCGAAATTACTGCGTCTAACTCGGAGGCGGATATCTCGACGAGCCCGACTCCGGTTTCCTCACCCGACACGGCGGACAGGATTTTGAAAACCGCATTCGGATATTCTCGCGCAATTTCACCTATCCAGAGCGTCTCGGGAATCTCGATTCGCAATGTTGCCTGTGGCATTGGTACGGCGGTGTCGGTTCTATGGGACGCTACACCGAATATGTTCGGATTTCTTTCCCAACTGGACGAGCGGACTCCGGGTTGCCGAACTCGTTCGCCGGAAACTATCTGGTCCGTTCCCGTGTTCTCGTCATATGGAGAAAGTTCGCGTCTCACGGTCCTTCGAGGCCTCTGGTCGGCGGGTCCGGGAGACGGTTCGTAAAGACGTTCCCGCATTCATCCGTGCGTCGGGGTTCGATTCGGTGACGGTCGAGGGCGATTTGTATACCGTTTCTCGGAATATCGGGCTTGCGACCTTCGAGCTCACCCTCGAACGCGTCGAGAGCGACGAACTCCTCGAATTCGAACAGATCGAGGGCATATTCGATCGAATGTGGACCGAATATCGCCTCGAAGACCAGACACACGGCTGTGAACTCGTTGCCACGACGGAGTTCACTCTGGGAAAGATCCTCGGGCCAGTTCTCGATGGAACAATGATCAACACACAACGTGTGCGGGAATTCGAGTTACAGTTCGATTACGTGGCGAGGGAGCTCGAATCGTCGAATAGCTGACTGGGCGGCGGAACTTCGTTGTGCGACACAAATTGTAAGCCCCAAGCATCGAATCGTGCTGTAACAGACTTTTCCATCGGGAATATGTTCGGCCCCGTGCTCATGGTCCCCGATATCGTATGTATCGGCTAATGGGCCCGCCGAGTGCGGTCGACACCGACGAGCGTCCCTTCGTCCTTATTTGGGAGGTCACACAGGCCTGCGATCTGGAATGTGAACACTGTCGGGCAGACGCACAACCCGAACGCCATCCCCTGGAACTCGATACGGCAGAGGGCAAAGCGCTTCTCGACGAGGCTGCCAGATTTGACACGAACCAGCTCGTCGTTCTTTCGGGCGGAGATCCTTTGACTCGGGAGGACGTTCCCGAACTGATCGACTACGGGACCGATCTGGGTCTTCGAATGACACTCACCCCGAGTGGAACGTCCTCACTCAACCCGCCCGTTATCGACGAACTGGCCCGGTCCGGACTGAAACGGCTTGCGGTAAGCATCGATGGCTCCACGAAGGCGAGCCACGATTCCTTTCGCGGCGAGACAGGGACGTTCGAACAGACCCTCGAAGCCACAAGATACGCCGCCAGCCAGGACATCCCGTTGCAGGTGAACACGACAGTCACCGACGAAACTGTCGAGGAGCTTCCCGCAATTGCGAATCTGGTCGAGGACCTCGGCGCTGTTCTCTGGTCCGTGTTCTTCCTCGTCCCGATCGGCCGTGGGAAAATTCTCGATCCCATCAGTCCCGACCGCGCAGAGGAGGTTATGGACTGGTTGCTCCACCAGGTAGAAGCGCGAACATTCGGGGTCAAAACCACCGAAGCACCGCACTACCGACGCGTCGCAATCGAAAACAATCGATCCGCACAGGAGACGCCGGCGAATACCGATGCGATCGGTCGCTCAGGTGGGGTACGGGCCGGCGACGGGTTTGCCTTCGTCAGCCACACCGGTTCGGTCTATCCATCGGGCTTCCTGCCTCTCTCGGCCGGGTCCGTCCGGGAATCGTCCCTCGTGGACATTTACCGCAACGGGGAACTCTTCCAGGCACTCCGCGAGGAGGACCGGTTTCGAGGGAAGTGTGGGGTGTGTGAGTACCGAAACGTCTGTGGTGGAAGTCGTTCACGGGCGTACGCCTACACGGGCGACCCCTTCGAGAGCGACCCGCTCTGCCCCTACGTCCCGGCCGAGTACGACGGTCCGATGCCTACCCAGACCTTCGAGCACATCGAGAGGAACGAACGCACTGAGTAATCTTGACAGACAGTGATTCGGGTAACCCCGGCAGACAGTGATTCGGGAAACCTCGACATGGTTCGGCTCCTCGAATTATTAACCGCAGTTCGCCCCCTCACTGGTGGCGAACATGTACGGCTCCGCGCATTTATCCGGTGAGGCCGTTGTTACGAGTATGGAGACTGCCAGTGCTGAGAGCGAGGTTCAAACAACGACGACAGTCACCGTCCGGTGTACGGGACACATCTACGATGCCGTGGGGGACTCTCGATTCGAGTACACGTTTCCGGGCGAAACGCTATCGGATTTTCTGTCGGCCTTTTTCGAGGACTACGCGGTCGAGGATCTCGTCCTGGCCGGAGAACAAAATGAGGAAGTCGCCAGCGGATGGGCGGAACCGCCTGAGGAGTTGCCAGGAACGTGGAACCAGAATCCCGAGGGCGAACGCGTGCGCCGCTATGCTCGCGTGACTGTGAACGGTCGGTTCAACGAACATTTTGACGGCTTTCGGACGAAACTCGCTGAAGGTGATCGGATTGGTCTTATGTATCCCTTCGTTTACTGTTTCTAAATTGGCGAGTTCGTTCTCGAATGGACCGGTTTTGCTGCTCTCTTTGGATCTACTGTCGATTACAGGTGGGTTTGGCAGAGCTTCCCCTTCGATAAATCCACTTAACCGGTCGATATTCGGGCTAACTCGTTTCAAGTCACATCCACGATCTCCACTTCATATACCCCGCTATCCCATATGGAGAATTGCAATGAAACGAATCCTGGCCGTCCTGGTCGCAATTGCCATGCTCGTGTCCATCACCGGACCGGCCATGGCGCTGGCCGACCCCGCAACATCGACCTCCACCGATATTGAACCACTGGCACAGACGACTGACGCGGACCTAAACAACACGACGGCAAACGAGACCCCGCCCGGTGTGATGCTAGCCGGGAGTATTGCCGTTCATCAAGAAGAGATACAGGGAGAAATCGAACACCGGTCCTTCGGTCTCCAGGTCGCCGCGGCAGCGACGAATGACTCCAAAGCCCAGGTCCTGAACCGAACCCAGGAACAGCTGCAAGAGCGCGTGACGGAGATGGATCGGGAGATGATTCGACTGAACGAGTCACGAGCCAACGGCACTATCTCGGAGTCGCAGTACCAGGTGCGAATGAGCGGGCTTCTCACGGGGTCGAGCAACCTGGAGCGGATGGCCAATAGCACCAATCAGACCGCAGCCATGCTCCCACAGGAGACACTCGAAGCGAATGGAGTGAACGTCACGGCCCTCGAACAGATCCGGACACATGCGCACAATATGACCGGCCCGGAGACGGCCGAAATGGCGCGGCAGATCGCGGGTAACAGTGTCGGCACACCGATGGGCCCACCCCAGGACATGATGTGGGGTCCGATGTCTGGTTCGTCTGGCAGCCCGGCCGCTGGAGCTGACAACGAGACGGGGATGGGGGATGGAACCACGTCGGGTGACCGGAACGGCGATGGGATGATGGGTCAGCCGACAACGACGACAACCACAGAAACACCCACCGACGCAGGGCAGTAAGAACCATGACCGTGCGAAATGGTTCGTTTTCGGTTCGGGTATGGAGCCTGCTGCTCGTCCTCCTCGTCACCGTTTCGGCCCTCGTGGCCGGAGTTGGGGTAGCGACGGCACAGGAAACGACTGACGAATCGGCCGTCGTGGCCGATATCCACGAGAATGGGACTGTGGACCTGACGCTCGTCTTGACGTACGATCTTTCGGAAACGAGCGAACGCGATGCCTTCGAGAGCATACAGAGTGACGAAACGTTGCTCCAGGAGGTGGAGTCCCGTTTTACTGATCGGATCGAACGGGTCGCAAATGCGAGTGCAGCAGCGACTAACCGGGAGATGACGGTGACTGACACATCAGTCACACTTGAGACGACGGATTCGACGGGGATCGTCCAACTCGGTGCCACAGTGACCAATTTGGCGAGTGTGGATGGAAGTCAAGTGAGTCTCACTCACCCATTTTCGAGTGGTTTCCAGACCGACCGAGTAGTGTCGGTTACCGTCCCACCGGGGTACGCGGTCGACTCTGTCACCCCCGAACCCGATGAACGAAGTGACGGGACGCTCACCTGGGCGGCGGACACCTCACTTGACGGGTTCGAATTAGTCGCGACCGATACTGATGAGGGGTCTGCCGGTACCACCGATACGTCTGTGCCCGGAATGGGCATTCTCGTCGGCAGTATCGCAGTGGTTGGCGCTTCTGTTGCACTTCTCCGGCGTCGGTAAGGTATCTTTTCTTCGAAAAGTTTCCTGAAACGGTGAATTCTCACGATCTTTCTAACTCCGATCGATTTCTCAGTAACGAAAGGCCAGAGACGGACTCGCAGTCTGGTCCATCTCGAAGATTACGGACCGAGAAATGCCGCAAGGGTCTCCTCTGAGATGCCCGACCGTGAGTGTAACGTGACGAAATCACCTTCTTTGATACGCGTTTTCCCCGTCGGTGTGATCACCTCTTCGTTCCGGTTTATTCGAACGACCAGAACATCGGCACTCAACAGGCCATTTTCGTTTGCATCCTTGAGGGTTTGACCTGCGATTGGCGCATTTTCTCGAACAATAATTTCAACGACGTCCGCATTGCCAGCCAAACCGCCGACACCGGTAACCGGTGAGACGGCCTCTTCCTCTCGTGGCCCGAACGGAGCATATGGGCGGAAGTACTCCCGATAGATGAGGTCTTCGTCGTCAATTTCCACACCCAGCGAACTGATGCTTTGGGCTATTTGGGTGAGATCCTCGGTATCTTTCCCAACGACCTTCACTCCGAGATCACCTTTTCCCGACATCATCTCTCTCACATTGACCACGCCAGAGATGTCGAGTATGCGTTGGGCCATCTCTTCACGGTCGCGGTCACCGGTACTACAAACGTACATGTTCGTCAAACGACCGCCAACTTTTTCGTAGTCAATATCGGCGTGGTACCCCTGAATTATCCCTTTTTCTTCTAGACGTCGGATCCGGTTTCGAACCGTTGGGGCCGACACATCTACCTGATCGGCGATATCCGGGGCTGATGTATGCCGAGCTTCCAGTGCAAGATTATACAGGATCTGTTCGTCAATGGCATCGATTCGGTTTCCCATACTAATACGTCTCATTTGATTGTGCCTGACCTTTTAAGTTAGGACTTTCGTTCCGTTCGAAAACCGTCGCGATTAAAGCGGTGTCTGTATACAACGCTTCTCTGGAATGCATGAATTTCCGGATCAGCCCTCTCCTCCCGTTGGATAAACGAATAGAAAATATACTGAAGATTAATTACGGGTACGATAAACTAAACGGAATATATTTGTTTTCTCCGCACTGACTTCGACCAACAGCAATGCACCCTCATTTGTCACCATCTCTCTCAAAAACCACCGTTTTTCCTCCGGTGAAACGGGAGCTTGTTCGTTCTATCCACAAGAAGACGGCTCGGTGGCAAAAACGGCATCGGTGGTCGGGGTCGAAGTACAGGGCTGTACAGGCTCTTTTGTTGCACATACAGACGGTACTGAAGGGTAGCGGGACACAGACGCGGAAAACTGAAACGAAAACCAATCACCACGCAGTATCCCAATTAGTGTTCTTTCCGGAAAGAGGACATCACATCGAAGGGGGAATCCGGAGATGAACGATATAACGTCTCATATCGTGGTTCCGGTCGCAACGGAGGAAGATGCCCGAAAAACGGCGCAGGTAGTCGAAAAATACGAATTTGACCGGATAACTGCCGTCCACGTGATCGAACATGTCAAAGGTGCACCTGATCCGATTTCACCGGAACAAGCCAACGTCGTGGCTGACGTGGCGTTTTCGGCGTTTCGAGAGAGTATCCCTGATGTCGAAACAAAGCGTGTTTACCGAGAAGACGTCATTCAGGGAATACTGGACGTGGCACGTGAATCTGCAGCGAGTGCCATTGTTTTCCGTCCCCGAGGCGGCAGTCGCATCGTCCAATTCCTCTCCGGCGATACTGCTCTTCGATTGGTGACCGAGGCAGACCGACCAGTAATTGCAATCCCGGAAGGCGATGGGCAATGAACGCCGTATTGCCATTCCCGTGTGGGAGTAGCTCGTTTCGAAGACGCCAAAACGGTGCTAACTCATGAGCGAGGGCGAACAGGAACTGGCCCGAGATCTTGGCCTGCTCGAAGCGTACACGATCGGCCTCGGGACCATGATTGGGGCTGGCATTTTCGTGCTCCCGAGTATCGCGGCAAAGCAAGCCGGGCCCGCGAGTATGGTTTCGTTTTTCGTGGGTGGTATTGTATCACTGCTAGCCGCACTTTCTCTATCCGAGCTTGCAACCGGCATGCCGAAAGCAGGCGGGAGCTATTACTACGTCAACCGGGCCCTCGGGCCGTTTTTCGGGAGTATCGTCGGATGGGGGATGTGGTCTGGACTCACCTTTGCTTCGGCGTTCTATATGATCGGCTTCGGCCAGTACCTCCTTCCCGGGCTTGGCCAATATATTCCGTTCTTGTCCGGATGGGGAGATATTGGCATCACCGTCGTTGCACTCGGAATGGCCGGATTTCTGACCGGGTTGAATTACTACGGGGTCAAAGAAACCGGGGAACTACAAAACGTGATCGTGCTTACGCTTGTTTTGCTCATTGTCGCGTTTCTCGCATTCGGCATGAGCAGTGGACCCACGCTATCCGAGTTCAATCCCTATGGCTGGCCCGCGGTCGCGGCTACTGTGGGGACGATCTATGTCTCGTTTATCGGCTTTGAGGTGATCGCCACGAGTGCCGAGGAGATCAAAAATCCAAGTCGAAACCTCCCTCTTGCCATGATCGCCTCGGTCGTGACGCCGACGCTTTTGTACGTGGGTGTCATGTTCGTCTCGACGGGAGCGCTTTCCCTGGATGTGCTCACGAAATCCCAAATCCCGGTCGCCCATGTCGCGCTGACGCCCGATTCCAGGGTCACGCCGTCCCTG
>CAZJZA010000011.1:0-15255 GCA_964550355.1 uncultured Halobacteriales archaeon | reverse complement strand
TGGCCCCCGCCCATTCGGGCGTGGCCACCGGCCCCGGACATGGGGATATCTTCGACGACCCCTTCGAGAACCTCACCCATGTGTACGCGGTCGTCTCGCGACCGGCCCGAGAGGTGTAGTGTGCCGTCTTTTTCCCCCATGACCACGACGGCGGTGATACCTTCCAGATGAAGCAGTTCCTCTGCCGCCTGGGGGATCGCGTCCGCGTTCGAGAGTTCGCCGATATCGGTGACCACGAAGGGGCCTTCCACGCGGCGGTGCTCGATTGCCCGGGCCTTCACGTCGAGCACCTCGGCATCCACTTCGGGGTGTGCAATGCGGTCGAGGAGATCTGCGTCGACGCCGGGGTAGAGAAAGGAACTCGCCTCGAACTCGCCGGCCGAACAGCCCCTAGAGAGATGGTTCGTATCGGAGAGAATACCGTAGAGGAGGCCGGTCGCGACGGTCGCGGGAAGGGGTTTTTGCGGGGACTGCTCCCCGGTTTTTGGCTCGAATCCGAGATCCCGGAGATATTCGGCGACAATAGTCGCACAGGCACCGTACTCTGGACGGACATCAGTGAAGGACCGCCCTTGTCCATTCCCCGGGTGGTGGTCCACGACCGCCACCGGGTCGAGATCGCTGGCACCCGTAAAGCCCCGCGCTTCGTTGTGGTCGACGAGCACGATGTCCCCTTCGAGATCCGAGGCGGCCTCGATCGAGGTGAGATCCAGATCGAGCACGGTGCGGAAGGCGCGATTTTCCTGGTGGCGGATCTCTCCCGGATAGCGAATTGAGGTCTCGGTACCGGCGTCCTCGGCAATGAGTGCGATTCCCATGGCCGCGGCCATTGCGTCGGGGTCCGGGTTCGGATGAAGGAGAAGCGTCAGCGACTCGCGGCCCGAAAGCACCCGTTTGAGGCGCGCCCCGGCGGGACGGCGGTAGTATCGAATCGCCAGCCAGGCGCCCCCGAGGGCGGCGAGCACGACAATTGCAATCGCCACCGCGAGGAGCGGATTCTCGGCGACCCATCGGCGGACGATCTCGAGGAGTTGCCCACCCGTCCCCGAAACCGCTGGTGACCACGGCATACGCCCAAGGATAACTCGGCCATGGGTTAAGAACTTTCAGGAGAATCGGACTCCGCTCCGGGATTCCGGCAGTTTAACTGTCTTCGTGGAGAATTGCGCATAACGAATCGCATGAGCTCCAATTCGCAGGGTGAGTCGACGGGGCACTCGGACCGCCGGAAGTACGAGTTCCGGAAGGTCATCGAGGATCTGAAAGCTCACACCGGCAGCGGCACGCAGCTCGTCAGTATCTACGTTCCACCGGACATGCTGATTTCCGACGTGGTCGCCCACGCCACCCAGGAGTACAGCGAGGCTTCGAACATCAAGTCAAAACAGACCCGCACGAACGTCCAGGACGCCCTCTCATCGATTAAGGCCCGACTGAAGTACTACGACACGAAGCCACCCGACCGCGGGATGGTGCTCTTCTCGGGAGCGGTCGATGAGGGTGGCGGCCAAACGAAAATGGTCACCGAAACGCTCGAAAACCCACCGGATCCGATTGAATCCTTCCGGTATCACTGCGACTCGGAGTTCCTGACCGAACCGCTCGAGATGATGCTCGCGGACAAGGGCCTGTACGGGCTCATCGTCCTCGACCGCCGTGAAGCCAACGTGGGGTGGCTCAAGGGCAAACGGGTCGAGCCGGTCAAGTCCGCGTCGTCGCTCGTCCCCGGGAAGCAGCGCAAAGGGGGCCAGTCAGCCCAGCGCTTCGCCCGGCTCCGGCTTGAGGCCATCGACAACTTCTACCAGGAGATCGCGGAGATGGCCGACGAACTGTTCGTTCCCGAGCGTCACGAACTCGACGGCATCCTCGTCGGTGGCCCCTCCCCGACAAAAGACGAGTTCCTCGACGGGGATTACCTGCATCACGAACTCCAGGAGAAGGTCCTCGGGAAGTTCGACGTGGCCTACACCGACGAGTCGGGGCTCTACGATCTGGTCGACAAGGGCCAGGATGCCCTCGCCGACGCGGAACTCACCGCGGATAAGCAGGACATGGAGGAGTTTTTCAAAGAACTCCACGGCGGGGACCAGGCGACTTACGGCTTCGGCCCGACCCGCGAGAACCTCATGATGGGGTCGGTGGAGATACTCCTGCTCTCCGAGGACCTGCGAAAAGACGTCGTGGCCTACGAGTGTCCCGACGGGGACACCGACCGCGAGCTGGTCGACCCGCGACACGAGACACCCGAGCACACCTGCGAGGAGTGTGGCGAACCCCCGGAGACCGTCGAGCGGGAGGACGCCATCGAACACCTGATGTCGATCGCCGAACAGCGGGGCACGGAGACCCATTTCATTTCGACTGACTTCGAGAAAGGCGAGCAGTTACTCACTGCCTTCGGTGGGATCGCGGGGATTTTGCGCTACCGGACCGGAGTCTAAAAGATTCAATGCGAGTTACACGGGTCACCTGGCCCGTGGTCGTTTCTGCCGTCAGAGGAGTGTCAGTTGTCAGCGGGTGGGCCTGTCGAACCGGGAATCGCTCCGTGAGCGTCCCTAATGCTTTGGTCCCGGTCTTTGGCCTCGAATCTTTTCGTCGATGATTGGTGGGTACGTTTTTCCGGTCCACCGGGCCAATTCCAGTTAAATCAAATAGCAGTATCATTACATAATAGAGAAATGTCAGGAGTGCGTACCTTTAGATATGAGTACAATCCTCGTCCCCACGGATGGCAGTCCCGCAGCGGAACAGGCAATCGGCCACGCCGTCTCGATCGCGGACGAGTTGGGTAAGTCGGTCCACGGGCTCTACGTGGTCCACCTGACGCCAGACGCAGACTACGACCTCGGTATCGGTTATCCGACGATCCAGGAGGCAGAAGAAGACCGGGGGGAATTGGCCCTGGAAGCGGTTGAACGCCAGTGCGAGAAAGCGGAAGTGGATTTCGAAGGCCATCTCCGAGACGGGCCACCGGCTGAAACGATTACAACGGTGGCCCGGGAGATCGAAGCCGATCTGATAGCGATGGGGACCCATGGAGAAAGCAGACTTTCCCGGCCGCTCCTCGGGAGCACGACCATCGAAGTACTCCGGCGGGGCGACCACCCGGTATTGGCAGTGCCCGAAGAGTTCCCGGTTCCTGCCGGCGGGTATGACCAGATACTGGTCCCAACGGACGCAAGCGACGGATCGAGAGGGGCAGAAGAGATGGCGATCGAGTGGGCCGAGGGGTTCGGGGGGTCGATACACGGCCTCTACGTCGTCGAACTGGCACTGTCCCACTCGGCCGAGGTCGAAGCGGCACTCGATGCGGACGGGAAAAAGGCGGTTGCGGACTTAGAAGAGCGCGCGACAGCGGCTGGGGTCGATGCCACGACAACCGTCGAAACCGGCATTCCCCACGAGGTAATCCGCAGCGAAGCCGACGAGACTGATGCGGACCTGATCGTAATGGGGTCTCATGGCCGGAGCGGTCTCGAACGGACGTTCCTGGGTAGTGTCTCAGAACGGACCGTGCGCACCGCGACTCGCCCAATACTCGTGGTGTAAAACCGTCCCCGCTGGTTTCGGCCCTCCACTCGATAACCGGCTTCCCGGTGCCCCCGTACGTTTTCGAGAGGTGTCGCCAGTTCCTTTCGGCTCCGCCTTCCAGCGCCGTTATGCTGATTCCACGTTGACGCCGGTGATCTCGAAACGAGCACCACCATCTGAGCCCTCCGTCACTCGAATTTCCCAGTCGTGGGCCTCGACGATCTCCGTGACAATGCTCAAGCCGAATCCTGTCCCTTCCTCACGGGTTGAATACCCCGTTTCGAACACGTCCTCGCGGATCTCCGCCGGAATGCCCGGCCCGTCATCCTCGACGTAGAAGCCGTTCTCCAGTTGACCAACGGTCACCGTTACCTCCTCTCCTCCGTGTTCGACCGAGTTTCGGATGAGATTTCCCATGAGTTGCCGGAGACGACTCCGGTCGGCTCGTATCTTCGAGTCGAGATCGGAGACGATGGTCACCTCGCCTGTCTCGACGTGCTCCCCAGAGGTTTCGACCAGCGACGCCACGTCGACGGATTCCATCTCACGCACCTGTTTGCCCGCGCGGGCGAGTGAGAGCATGTTTTCGATCAGTTCCAGACTCCGGTCGATCGCACTCGATGCCTCCTCGAGGTGTTCGCTATCAGACGCTTCTCGGGCGAGGTCGAGTCGCCCCTGGGCGACGTTCAAAGGGTTCCGAAGGTCATGTGAAACGACGCTTGCAAACTCGTCGAGTCGCTCGTTTTGCAGCTCCAGTTCCCGTTCGCGTTCGAGCCGCTCGGTGATGTCCCGGGCGATCGCTACGACGTATTCCGTGTCCAGATCGACGGTCGAAAGATTGACCTCAACCGGGACGGTGGAGCCGTCCTTCCGTTCCTGTAATCCCTCGAATCGAAGGCGGCCCTGCTCCCGAACATCATCGAGGTGGGCCGCCCACTCCTCGTACGAGTCGAACGCCGTCTCGATTTCGTGGACGTGCTTTTCGAGAAGTTCGGATTTCGGATAGCCGAGTTTCTCGGAGGCCGTTCGGTTCGCGTACACCAACTCCCCCGTTTCCGCGTCACCGACAAAGATGAGCGCGTTCGATTCGTCCATCAACTGTTGAAAGAGCGCGAGTTCCTCCTCCCGTTCTTTCCACTCGCTTATATCGGTCTGAATCGCGACGAAGGCTTCGACCTCGTCGTCCTCGTCGAGTACGGGAGCGATCGTCTGGTGGGCATGGTACAACTCGCCGTTCTGCCGCCGATTGGTGACCTCCTCTTCCCAGGTCCCGCCCCCCAACACCGTTTCCCATAACTCCTCGTAATATTCATCCGACATTTCGCCCGATTTGAGGATACTGGGTGTCTTCCCAATCGCCGCCTCCCCAGCGTATCCGGTGATTGCTTCGAAGGCCGGGTTGACGTACTCGATCGTTCCCTCCGTATCGGTGATGTACACGGCGTGCCCGGCGTGTTCGGCGGATTTCTTGAACTGCTCCAGGTGTCGCTCGCGCGTTTTGCGATCGGTGATATCCGAAAAAAGCGTGGCGAACTGGCCTTGCGCCGGCGAAAATGCGGCGATGTGAAAGTATTTCTCCAGGCCGGGATGGTACGTCTCGAACTCGATCGAGTCCCCGGTCTGGGCAACGGTAGCGTACCGATCCAGATATGGCGGGTCCTCGGTTTCGAAAAGGTCGGTGGCCCGTTTCCCCTTGGCCGATTCTTTCGGAATTCCCAGGATGGATTCGAACGCCCGGTTGACATCGAGCAATTCGTAATCGATCGGTTCGCCCGCCTCGTCGGTGATGAGTTCGTGCAACGCGCCACCTTCGTTCATTTCGTCGAACAGGGTCCGATAACGATCCTCGGCCTCGGCTAACTGCTTCTGTCCCCGGTACCGTTCGACGGCATTTGCCACCCGATTGGCCAGGAGGGTGTACTGGTCGGCCCCGGTCTGTTTTTGCAGGTAATCGGTGACGCCCGCGCTGATCGCCTCACTCGCGACCGTTTCTGAGCCCTTCCCCGTAAAGAGGATGAACGGAAGGTCGGGATGAATTTCCCGAACAGTTTCCAGAAACTCGATGCCGTTCTGTCCGGGCATATCGTAATCGGAGATGACACAATCGACTGCTGGGTCGCCGAGGTGTTCCAGCCCTTCGGAAGCACTGGCGACGGTCTGGACGGAAATACGGTCGTCTTCCTGTTCGAGGAACTCGGCGGCGAGGTCGGCCAGAGTTGGCTCATCATCCACGATCAGGACCCGCATTTCACCCCGCTTTTCGTGTTCCATTGATCGTTTTTTGGCCTGGAAGTATAGAAGCCCGGTGAATAGGGACGTTTGGACCGTGTTTTACGCCTGTGTGGTGAAAAACTGCACCGGTAGACCGGGGTAGATCACTCCCTCCGTGCACATCAGCGATTTCCCGCGTCTGTACCGCGGACTTGGGACAGAGATGCCCACAATGAACCGAGTTGTCGCAGTCCTCATTCGGGATACACGCTCGACCAATTGCCTGCTCAAAACCCGGAGGAGTGCGCCACCTCGCCGCCCATAGCCGGATCGTAATCGACTCGCTTGAGCCCGATCGAACGGGCGTGTGAGAGAACGGCCTGATACTCCGCTGGTGTGATTCGGCGATCGATTTCCTCATAGCGGTCCTCGGTTCGGACCTCGTAGTGAGGGCGGTACTGGGACATGAGGTTCACGTATGTCTCCTCGCTGATTTCTGTCGCGAGAAAGGTGAGAACGTCTTTCGCATTTTGGACGTGATTGGGCATGAGGAGGTGTCGGATTAGCAAGCCACTCCTCGCGAGCCCGTTCTCGTCGATTTCCAGATCGCCGACCTGCCGGTGCATCTCCCGGAGTGAGGCCTTGTTGTTCTCCCAGTACTCGGGAGCCTTCGAGTAACGAAGGGCTGCCTCGTCGTCGCTCCATTTGACGTCAGACATGTAGATATCGACGATTCCATCGAGATCTCCGAGGGCTTCCGCCCGTTCGTAGCCGCCACAATTCCAGACGATTGGGATCTCGAGTCCCCGACCCCGGGCGATTCTGACCGCATCGACCAGGTGGGGTGAAAAGTGAGTCGGGGAGACGAAATTGATGTTGTGACAGCCCTGGTCCTGGAGTTCGATCGCCATCGATGCGATTTCCTCGGCAGTCGCGGGGTCGCCCTGCCCATAGTGGCTGATTTCGAAGTTCTGGCAGAAGTCACAGCTCATGTTGCAGTAGGCAAGAAAGATCGTCCCACTCCCGTTCCAGCCCCGCAAAACGTCCTCCTCGCCGTGATGGGCGAAATGCGAGGCGACGACTGGACTCGAATCGACGTCACAGACCCCGGTCTCGCCGGCCGTCCGGTCGACCCCACACTCGTGAGCACAGAGGTCACAGTCTTCGTACCGCTCCCGCATCTCCCGAACCCGAGCAACAAATTCCATCGCGGACAGCCCCTGATAGTTGGGAGTCGTGTCCGGAGGGGCGCTCATACATCGCTTATGGCCCGGACTTGCAAAGAGCATACCGCCATGCGGTCTCTCGTCCTCGCTGGTGGATGGAGGTGCTCAGGATGGTACCGATCGGTGAAGAGACAACCCAGAACGGGAGAAGCCATCACGGGACATCCCCCAGGTTGGATTGGCCGGTTCAATGGACGGGTTCCACACGTTTCTCGACGATCTTACCTTCGTAACCGAAGAAAAAATCCAGCTCCTACTAATCATCATAGCGGATGGTTTCTCGAAATTAAAAGCATACAAAGGAGACCCCGAACGGACTTTTTATCCGCCAACTATTTGACCTGTCCTTTCCTTAATGGAAATGAAATACCGAAAAGAAGCCCCGAAACCGAGTGACTCGAGTTCACGCGTTACACTCCCCAGCCGGTCTTCGACCTCTGATAGTGGGCTGATTTCGTGGACATCCCGACCAATGGTAATCGCATACTCGTGCAGCGTTTTTGGAAACAACAACAGAACCACGCGTTACGGGACGTCTGCAGGGATCGTTTCGGACTCACAGTTCCGATTCACGGCCAATGACATGCTTTCGATCGCGATCGAAGATAGGTGGATACGCATCGAACCATCGGGAGACGGGACAACAGACAAATGACCACCGAAACGCCGAATCCGGACGCGGAGGTCGATTCGCTCCGTGTGCTTTACGTCGACGACGACCGAAGTGTTGCGGAAGTCGTCAAGGCGAGTCTCGAACGGGCTGACGAACAGTTGTGCGTTCGAACGGCGATGACTGTCAAATCGGGGCTTGAGATCCTCGCAGAGGGCGAAATCGATTGTGTCGTTTCCGACTATGCCATGCCCCGGATGAACGGAATAGCGTTTCTCGAAACCGTTCGGGAAGACCGACCCGAGCTTCCGTTCTTCCTCTTTACTGCGAAGGGATCTGAAACCGTGGCCAGTGAGGCAATCTCGGCAGGCGTTACTGACTACCTCAGGAAGGGGACCGGCAAGGATCAATATCTGGTGTTAGCAAATCGGATTCGAAACGCCGTCGAACAAACCAGCGCAATTCGGGAACGCGAAGCTATGCGGAAACGGATGGAACTCGCATTAAAAGTAACAAATTCGCTCATTTTTGAAATCGATCTGGAAACGGATGAAGTCACGAGACACGGAGCTGTCGAGCGATTTCTCCCGGTCAATAGTGACTCGGTCCCGAAAAAGAGTGACTTCATAGAACACGTGGTCCATCCCGAAGACCGAATGGGATTTCGGGAGTTTTTCGCGGACCTCCAAGAATCGAAAAATGGCTACGACGTGTTCGAATACCGAACCAATCCCAGGTTGGGACCGGTTCGCTGGTTCAAGGGACACGTTTATTTCAATTCAACCGAGCGGATTATCGGCCTCGCCCAGGATATCACGGAGCAAAAAGAACCCGAGAAATCTCTGCGTCAGTACAAACAATCGGTGGAAAGCTCGAAAGATTTGCTTGCGGCCGTCGACGAAAACCTCGAGTACCTCTTCGCCAATCGGGAATATCGGAACTATCACGGCCTGCAAAATGTCGACATTACCAAAAGTTCGTTACCGGACGTACTTCCCGAAGACCAGTTCGATACAGTCGAACCGAAGGTCCAAAAGGCGCTCGATGGCGACCCCGTTCAAACTGAAATTACCCGAGTCCACCCGGAGAAGGGAGAACGAATTCTCGATGTGCGATTATTCCCGTTGAAGGGAAATGGCGAAGAAATTTAAGGAGTCGGCGCCTTGATGCGGGATATCACGAGTAAAAAACGGCTCCAGAAAGACCTCGAGGGGTCAAAAGAACGCTACAAATCCCTTTTCAAGAGCATTCGCGATGCGATTCTCGTCGCGGATACCGAACGGAAGATTATCAACTGCAATCCCGCATTTACGGACCTGTTCGGCTACGAATTATCCGAGATCGAAGGGAAACACACGAAATACGTCTACGAGAGTGAGATTGAATACGAGGAGATGGGAGCGGCACTGGAAGGCCATTTCGACGATCCGAGGTTCACTCACACCGTAAAATATGAGAAAAAATCAGGTCAGACGTTCCCGGGTGAGACGAACGTGTTCTACCTGCGCGACGCGGATAATGAAATTGAGGGATTCATTGGTGTAATAAAGGACGTTTCAAAGCGCCGAGATAGGCTCAAACAACTGCAGATCGTCGACCGAATCCTCCAGCACGATTTTCACAACGATATTAACGTCATTCAGGGCTTTGCCGAAAACATCGAGAAAGAGGGGACCCCGCCACTGACAACGTACTCCAAAACGATCAGGGAAACGGGAACGAGCCTGCTGGAAACCGTCGATAAAGAACGTGAAATCACGAAACTCCTGTCAGATCCGCCTCCGTCGGAGAAAATAGATGTCTCGCGTACCTGCGCACAGGTACCCGCTCGGGTTTCCTCGGCGTACCCGAGCGCTGAGATTTCGGCGAGCTACTCCGAAAGGGCAGTGTTACAAACGACCGTGTCGATCGAGCGGGCAATCGAGGAACTCCTTACGAATAGTATCATCCACGCGGGTTCTGAGCAGCCACGGGTGACCCTGAACGTGGACACCACTGGGACGGAGGTGATTGTTAAGGTGATCGACGAAAATCAGCGAATCCCCGAGATGGAGCGCAAAGTGCTTACCGGTGAGAAAGAACTCAGACCGCTGTATCACGGAAGCGGGATGGGGCTGTGGTTAGTCACGCTCATCGTGAATTACTCCGAGGCGACCCTCGAATTCGAAGAGAAAGACCCCCGGGGAAATATCGTGACCATCCGCATTCCCGCTCAAGAAAGGTAGTGACTGTCGGACATTCCGATTCGTGGTCGTGGATTCTGTGGACCGATCCTATTTGGAGAGATTTTGTGGGGCCGCTCGTGGCGATAATTCCGAAAAACGGCGTGAGGACAGTTCCATGGCAGTAGCCGACCGAAGTTTGTGGCGCTCGACCGATTTTCCAAAACACGGCTCCGGCCCATGCCAATGCCAACCAAAGCCAAGCATTTTTCGCCATGGCGGGAGTAAGGTAGATCGTGAGTTCTCCACCCGGCTCTTTGCCCCTGGAGGAATACTGGGAGTGGTTTGCGGTTGCGCTGTTCGTCCTCATCACGGTCGACATGATCACGACGGTGTATGCGGCGTGGTACGTCGGGCCCGCCGCCGAGGCGAACCCGCTAATGCGCTGGGCGCTCGAACAGGGGCTTTTGACGGTGACGCTGGTGAACCTCGCCGCGACGGTCATCGCGGTCGGCGGGTTTTACGTGCTCATGGAGCTGCTCCAGGCGACCGATCCGCCATACGACCGCTACGTTGCCGTGAGCGTCGAGGCCTGGCTCGGTTTACTCATCGCGAGTGGACTGTTCGTCTTCGCCAACAACCTCACGGTGATCGTCTACGGCCGGTCGCTTTTCCTGCTCACCTGACTCGAAGTCCTGCGTGGGGCCGATGGCGAGTCCGGCCTCGGCAAAAAGCCGGGGGCAATGTGCTATCCGAGTATCTGTTCGAGCTGTGGCCGGCGGCGGTCGATGTCGAAATGCGGTTGGATCCGCCCACTCGTGGCAATCCGATCGACCAGGAGGAGCACATCGATCCCCTGTTCTTCGGCGAGTGCCGCAAGCGCCTCGATGTCGCGTCGATGGAGGGCCAAAGAGCCCAGAAGTGAAATAAATGCGGCTGCGGTCACGCCGGCCTCGCCAGTCGGGAAATCCGCGAGGATCTTCGAGAAATCGGGCTGTCCGTCGGGGGCTTTCTCGACCGGCAAAAGCGTCAAACAATCCCGACAGATCTGCGCGTTTGCGGGCTCTTCGGGGAGATGAGCCCGGACCGGTTCGGGAACCGAAAACGCGAGCAAAGCGCCATCACAGTTCGGACAGGACATACGTTTAAAAGGACTTGATCGGGGAAAACGGCGTCGGCTCGGTGGTGAAATTCGGTGGCCTCGAATGAGACCGCCCGGTTCGCTCAGGACTCGCTTTCGGCTTCGGCGGCTGCTTCGGCCTCCTCCGCGGCTTCCTTGTTTGCTTTGATCTTCTTCATCCGGAAGATCTCTTCTCGCTCTTGCTCTTCGAGTTTCGATTCGATGTAATCCTGGGACTCATAGAGGTCGGGCAAAAGCGTGAACTCGAGGGCGTTGACCCGTCGCTTCGTGGTCTCGATCTCCGTGAGCATCTTTTTCATCGCCGTCTCGACCTCCGCGGCGAGGACGATCGTCTCTAAAAGTTCCTCGAAGGCTTCAGCAGTCTCGTCGATGCGGGCACTCGTTCCGAGGAGGCCATAGCCTCGTTCGTCGAGGTCCTTACGGACCTTCGTGGACTCGATCTGTGGGACCACCACACCCATGATGTTCTTCGACTCGACGGTAATTTCCGGGTGTTCCTTGATCGCGGCCGCGGCCCCCCGAACCGCCACGTCGCCCTCCATGGCCCGGGCCATGTTGATTGTTTTTTGGGCCGCTTTGTACTGGGACTCCATGTCCCGTCGCACGTCCTGGGCCTGATCGAGAATGTCCATAAACTCCATGATGAGGCCGTCACGCTTCTGCTCCAGCGTGTCGTGGCCCCGTTCGGAGAGCTCGATGCGATCCTCGATCTGCATCAAGTTCTTCCGGGTGGGCGTAACGTCGGTGGCCATACAGGGACTCCTCGCTTGATGGGGTAATCGTTTTCGGACCCGGATTCGGACCGTGTCGATCTCCCCGCTTAGACAGGGTCAATTTCGCCGTCGTCGAGTTCCTGCTCGATGGTCGTTGCGGCCTCGACCATGTTCTGCAGTTTTTCGTTCGCCGGCTCGCGCTCGAGTGGTTTCATGCCGCAGTCCGGTGAAACCGTCAACTGCTCGGGCGGGATGTGTTCCAGCCCCTCGCGGATACGCGATTCGATCTCCTCGACGCCTTCTGCCTCCCGGGACTGCGTGTCGATGACGCCAAAGCCGATGTCCATCTCGAACTCCCGGCCCTCGAAGACATCTGCCGGATCGTCCGCATCCGGGCTGGCGAACTCCAGGTCGAGTTCGTCGACCGGGAACTCGGCCATGTCGTCGGCGAGGTTTGCGTAATTCCCCGAGCAGACGTGGGTGCCGAATCGCACGTCCTCGGGCACGGCCTCTGCCACCCGCGAGAGACACTCGTGGGCCAACTCCCCGTGGGGAGACATTCCCAGGCCCGGCTCGTCGAGCTGGATCCACTCCGCCCCCGCCTCGGCGAGTCGCTCGACTTCACCGGCGATGAGATCGGCGAAGTCGAGGGCCAGGTCCTCGATGGAGTCGTAGGCCCCCGTGCTGGCGAAGGTGGCAAGCGTGAAGGGGCCGGTAATGGTCACCTTCACGGGCCGGCTCGCGACGGAATCCGCGAACTCGAAGTCCGGGACGAGCCACGGCTCCGCGGTGGAAACCTCCCCGGTCACCTCGGGCATGCTCGCGTTCCAGTCCGCGCTGTCGCCGTCACCGTCAGGCGCATCGTACCCCGTGACGACGTTCGTGAAGTAATCGACCATCCCCTCCCGGCGCATCTCGCCGTCCGTCACGACGTCCAGGCCCGCAATCTGCTGGTCGAGGATCGCGGCGCGAGTGGCGTCGTTTTCGGCTTCCGTTCGGTCTTCCGGATCCAGTTCCCCTGCCGCTTCCCCCTCCCGGACGTAATCCAGCCAGTCGGGCTGGGGATAGCTCCCGACGACGGTCGTCAACAGGAAATGCTCGTGGTCGTGATGGGGCGGTTTGAAATGTCCGCGTGTCATCTGTCCGTGGCTACGCGAGCGGCGGCACAAAAACTTCCCGCCGACGAGTACCCATCGATTGCGGTTCCGCGGGCCTCGCCGTCGATCAGGCCTCGACTTCAGCCTCGTCCTCGACGTAGTACTCCTCGATGAACTCCTCGCCGATCCGGTTGAGTTCGGCCTTCGGGAGCATCGAAACCAGCTCCCAGCCGATCGAAAGCGTCTCTTCGATGTTTCGATCGTTCGTAAAGCCCTGGTCGACAAACTCGGCCTCGAAGCGATCCGCGAAGTCGAGATACGTGTTGTCCCGATCCGAGAGGGCCTCGCGGCCGACGATGTTCACGAGGTCGCGCAGGTCCTCGCCCTCCGCATAGGCCGCATACAGCTGATCGGAGAGGTCGCCATGGTCCTCGCGGGTGAGGCCCTCGCCGATTCCCTCGTCCATCAACCGGGAGAGACTCGGCAGCACGTCGACCGGCGGCTGGACGCCCTGGGAGTTGAGACCCCGGTCGACGTAGATCTGCCCCTCCGTGATGTACCCGGTCAGGTCCGGGATCGGGTGGGTGTCGTCGTCGCCGGGCATCGTGAGGATGGGAATCTGGGTGATCGATCCCTCCCGGCCCTCGATACGACCGGCTCGCTCGTAGAGCGTCGCCAGGTCGGTGTACATGTATCCCGGATAGCCCCGACGCCCCGGGACCTCCTCGCGTGCCGCACCGATCTCCCGCAGGGCCTCACAGTAGTTGGTCATGTCCGTCAGGATGACGAGGATGTGATAGCCCTTCTCGAAGGCCAGGTATTCGGCGGTGGTCAGCGCCAGTCGCGGCGTAATCGTCCGCTCGACGGCCGGGTCGTCGGCCAGGTTCAAGAAGAGTGCCGAGCGTTCGAGCGCGCCGGTGCGCTCGAAGTCGTTGATGAATTCGTTTGCCTCCTCGCGGGTAATGCCCATCGCACCGAAGACGACGGCGAACTCGCTTCCCTCACCGCTTTCTTCTGCTTCGGGCACGGTCGCCTGTCGGGCGATCTGGAGGGCCAGATCGTTGTGGGGCAGGCCGGATCCCGAGAAAAGCGGGAGTTTCTGCCCGCGGACGAGCGTGTTCATGCCGTCGAGAGCAGAGATACCGGTCTGGATGAATTCCCGTGGATATTCCCGCGCGTACGGGTTGATCGCGGCGCCCACGATGTCCTGGCGTTTGTCCGGAACGATCTCCGGGCCACCGTCGATCGGCTGTCCGGAACCGTCGAGCACCCGACCGAGGAGTCCCTCGGTAACGGGCATCTTGAGCGTCTCACCGAGGAAGCGGACCGAGGCGTCCCGGCCGATCCCTTCGGTGCCCTCGAAGACCTGGATGGCGACGATGTCTCCCGAGGTTTCGAGTACCTGTCCGCGCTTTACCTCCCCGCCGGGCGTCTCGATTTCGACGATCTCGTCGTAGCCGATGGGCTCGTCGGTCTCGACGAACACGAGCGGGCCGCTCACGTCGGTGATAGTTCGATATTCCTTCATCAGTAAAGCGCCTCCAGTTGGGCGGTGATTTCTGCTTCGACGTCCTCGATGAACGGCTCCCAGTCCGCCGCCGTGTTCATCCGGTTGAGGCGGGGCAGCGATTCGATCGACGTGATCTCCTCGACCGGGACGCCGGCTTCGAGGGCCTCGAATGCGGCCTCGTCGAAGGTGTTGATCGCCTGCAACATCCGGTAGGTCTTCTCCGGCGTGCAGGAGGTGTCGACGTCGTGAAAGGCGTTCTGCTGGAGCCAGGCTTCCCGGATGTACCGGGCGATCTCGAGTGTGAGTTGCTGGTCCTCCGGCAACGCGTCCTTACCGACGAGCTGGACGATCTCGAGGAGCTCGGTCTCCTCATCGAGCGTGTCGATTCCCCACTGGCGGAGTTCCGGGAAGTCCCGGGCGACGTTTTCCTCGTACCAGGGATCGAGCTGATCCCGGTAGAGCGAGTAGGACTCATTCCAGTTGATCGCCGGGAAGTGCCGGCGCTCGGCCAGATCCGCGTCGAGGGCCCAGAAGACGTTCACGATGCGGAGCGTGTTCTGGGTGACCGGTTCGGAGAAGTCACCGCCGGGCGGGGAGACCGCCCCGATGACCGAAATCGAGCCCTCGGTGCCGTTTATGTTCTCGAAGTAGCCGGCCCGCTCGTAGAACTGGGCCAGCCGCGAGCCGAGATAGGCGGGATACCCCTCCTCGCCGGGCATCTCCTCGAGCCGGGAGGAGATCTCCCGCATCGCCTCGGCCCAGCGGGAGGTCGAGTCGGCCATCAGCGCCACGTTGTAGCCCATATCGCGGAAGTACTCGGCCATCGTGATCCCCGTATAGACCGAGGATTCCCGGGCCGCGACGGGCATGTTCGACGTGTTCGCGATGAGCGTGGTTCGGGCCATGAGCGGGTTACCCGAGATCGGGTCCTCCAGCTCGGGGAAGTCCTCGATGACCTCGGTCATCTCGTTGCCGCGCTCGCCACAGCCGACGTAGACGACGATGTCGGCGTGGGGCCACCTCGCGAGCTGGGGCTGGGTGAGCGGGTTGTGTA
>CAZJZA010000010.1:0-15268 GCA_964550355.1 uncultured Halobacteriales archaeon | reverse complement strand
CGAACGGTTTCGAAACGGCGCATCACTGTGGAGCGGGAAATGGCAAGTTCGGGCACGTATGACGCGATGGTGACGACCCGGGAGCCCGGTGATACCGCCACAACTCGCTTCGCGGAGGGGCGGTGGTGGTATCCGACGGTCTACCGTGGCGAGTCGGACGAGCCGAAAGGAACCTACGTCAACGTGGCCACGCCCGTCGAGATCTTTCCCACCGAGGTTCGGTACGTTGACCTCTACGTCGACGTGGTGAAACGCCCGGACGGGGACGTCGAAATCGTCGACAGAGACGAACAGGAGGCGGCAGCGGATGACGGTCACGCCCGGGGGGCGGTCCCCGACCGTGCGACCCAGGTGGCGACCAAAGAAGCCGACGCTCTTGAGGACTAACGTAGCCGACGCTCTCGAGGACTGACGTAGTCGACGCTCTTGAGGACTGACGTAGCCGACGCTCTCAAGGACGAGATTGGGAGGGCCTTGCCGCGCCCGGGAGATTAGAAGAAGTCAGTGGCCGGTCGGCTTTTGCCCGCTCCGCCGCGGCCGCCCTGGTTTCGGTCGATGCCCATGTAATTCTCGGGCTGGTCGACTTCCCACCCGTCGTTTCCGTGATACTGAACCGTGACGGTGGTGACCGCCTCGAATTGCCTCGTGAGTTCCTCATCGAGGGTTTGTTCTGTGGTCTGACTGATGCCACAGCCCGAACAGGCACCGCCCAGTTCGACGACCACCTCGCCACGATCTGCGTCCACGTCGCGGACCGCGCTCGTCCCGCCGTGGGCCTGGATCCTCGGCATCTGGATCGAGAGCCAGGACTCGATCCGGTCCCGTAATTCCTCACTCGTGTCCTCGGTCATTGTCTCCCGTTGTCGATCCAGGTATGGAAAGGTTGTGCTCCCGGCGGAGCCATGGCCGGCTCACGGGCTGGGTATCGCTGCCCACGGAGCAATGGAAAATCGTTTCACCGACCCGCAGTGAGCCCCAGGTAATGCAACCGGCGACCCGTGGGATTGTTCTCGCACTGATATCCGCACTCGGTTTCGGGACGCTCGCCATTTTCGGCCGCCTTTCGGAGCTGGTGGGCCTCTCTCTTCCATCTCTACTCGCCTTCCGCTTTTTACTCGCGACGCCGCTCGTCTGGCTCCCGCTTCTCTATCAGGGCCGACTCGAGCGGCTGCGGGGACGGGACCTGGGTATCGCCGTACTGCTCGGGGCCGGTGGCTACGCCGCGATGAGCTTCCTCTTCCTCACGGGGGTCAACATCGTCGGGGCGGGCCTAGGGGCGATCGTTCTCTACATCTACCCGGCCCTGGTGGTCGTTCTGGCTGCACTCTTCCTCGAAGAGCGAGTGACGAAACTCATCGTCGCGGCGGTCGCGATCGCCGTCTTCGGGGTCGGGCTGGTGGTGACCGGACAGCCAGCCCACATCGATTTCCTGGGAATCGCCACAGTTCTTCTGGCGGCGATCGTCTACGCCGGCTACATCACCCTCAGCGGGACCATCTTGGGCCGCGTTTCGGCGACCGTCCTGACGGCACACGTCATCCCGGCGGCTAGTGTGACCTTCATCGTTCACGGCCTGCTCACCGGCTCGACGCAGGTCCCCAGCACGCCCGAACAGTGGGGGGTCGTACTCGGCATCGCCGTCTTCGCCACGGCGATTCCGATTCTCACTTTCTTCGCCGCGGTCACCCACATCGGGGCGAGTCGAACCAGCATCGTGAGCACGCTCGAACCCGTGTTTACGGTTTTCCTGGGTGCGTTGCTGCTCGGGGAGTCGCTCACGACGGTGTCGATCATCGGTGGGGTGGCGGTCCTCTCGGGCGTTTTCCTCGTTCAGAACGAGCGGACCCGCGTTGGGAAATCGGACAGATCTGCCCGATGACCGCGACCGACAGACCTACCCCCAATCGTGCGTTATTCCGGTCCGATGAGTGAGGAGACAATCGAGGTCCGAGGGGCCACAGAACACAACCTCAAGGACCTCGACGTGTCCATCCCGCGGGAGACGCTCACGGTCGTGACGGGGCTCTCCGGGTCGGGGAAATCGTCGCTGGCCTTCGATACGATCTACGCCGAGGGCCAGCGGCGGTACATCGAATCCCTCTCCGCTTACGCCCGGAACTTCCTCGGGCAGATGGACAAGCCACAGGTCGAATCGGTCGAGGGGCTGTCACCGGCCATTTCGATCGACCAGAAAAACGCCGCGAACAACCCCCGGTCCACGGTCGGGACCGTCACCGAACTCCACGACTATCTCCGCCTACTTTACGCCCGCGTCGGCACGCCGCACTGCCCGGAGTGCGGCCGGGAGGTCGGGGAGCAAAGCCCCCAGCAGATGGTCCGGCGTATCTTCGAGTTCCCCGAAGGAACACGCGCCAAGATCGCCGCCCCGATCGTGCGGGACCAGAAAGGCGCATTCGAGGATCTTTTCGACGAGCTATTGGGGGAGGGGTACTCTCGCGTCGAAGTCGACGGAGAGCCCACCGACCTCGCCCGTGACACGCCGGACCTCGATGAGAACTACGACCACACGATCGACGTGATCGTGGACCGGGTGACCGTCCGCGAGGACGCCCGGTCACGGATCACCGACTCCGTCGAAACCGCCCTCGAGGAGGCAGAGGGAGTCCTCAAGGTCATTCTCCCCGACCCGCCCGAGGAGGTCGATGTCGGTTCGACGGCACGCTCGACCGGCGATCTCGCAGCCGAGGACGAGGACAGGGCGATCGCCGTCGAGTTCTCAGAGGAACTGGCCTGCACCCACTGTGGCATCGATCTGCCGGAGATCGAAACCCGCTCGTTCTCCTTCAATAGCCCACATGGGGCCTGTCGGGAGTGTGAGGGCATTGGCGAAACCAAGGAGGTCAGCGCCGATCTGGTCGTCACGGATCCGGCAAAACCGCTCCGCTCGGTCTTCGAGCCCTGGAGCTACAACCGCTCTTACTATCGCAATCTGCTCGACAATGTGGCCGAGCACTTCGGCGTGAGCGTCGAGACCCCCTTCGAGAATCTCGACGAGGACGTAAGGGAGGCGTTCCTCTGGGGAACCAACGAAATAGTCCACTTCGAGACGCAAACGAAAAACGGAGTCCGGCGAAAGCAGGAGCGTTTCGAAGGGGTCATTCCGAACCTCGAACGCCGATACGTCGAGACCGACTCGGACCGGGTTCGAAATCACATCGAGGATTACATGTCGGTCACCACCTGCCCGGTCTGTGAGGGGACCCGACTCAAAGCGGAGAGCCGGGCGGTGCTGGTGGATGGGACTTCGATCACCGAAGTCAACCAGATGAGCGTCGCCGACGCGCACGAGCACTTCGAGGGGATGGAAGCGAACCTCTCGGAACGCGATCGGACGATCGCCGAGGAGATCTTAAAGGAGATCCGGGCACGGCTCGGGTTCATGGAGGAGGTCGGGCTCGACTATCTGACCCTGGACCGGGAAGCTTCGACGCTTTCAGGCGGGGAGAGCCAGCGAATCCGGCTGGCAACGCAGATCGGCGCGGGACTGGTGGGCGTCCTCTACGTCCTCGATGAGCCCTCGATCGGCCTTCACCAGCGGGACAACGACCGCCTCCTCAACACGCTCGAGGAACTCCGAGATCTCGGAAACACCCTCGTCGTGGTCGAACACGACGAGGAGACGATGTGGCGGGCGGATTCGGTCGTCGACCTGGGTCCGGGACCGGGCCGCCACGGCGGCGAAGTTGTGGCCCACGGTGACCCGGAGGAGATAATGGCCGAACCGGAGTCTGTCACCGGCGACTATCTGGCGGGCCGGGAACGGATCCCGGTCCCCGAGACGCGCCGCGAGAGAGACGGAACCCTCACGGTTCGGGGAGCCCGGCAGCACAACCTCGCCGATCTCGACGTCGAGATTCCGCTGGGCGTGTTTACCGCCATCACCGGAGTCTCGGGCTCGGGGAAGTCCACGCTCATACACGACGTCCTCTACAAGAGCCTCGCGAGGCGGATGAACGACAACACCTCGGTCGATCCGGGTGACCACGACGAAATCGAAGGGATCGAGGAGATCGAATCGGTGCGGCTGATCGATCAGTCCCCCATCGGGCGGACTCCCCGTTCGAACCCCGCGACCTATACCGGGGTCTTCGATTACGTGAGAGAGCGATTTGCCGGGACCAAACTCGCCAAACAGCGGGGCTACGAGAAGGGACGATTTTCCTTCAACGTGAAAGGCGGCCGCTGTGAGGCCTGTGGCGGCCAGGGAACGGTCACGATCGAGATGAACTTCCTTTCTGACGTGCAGGTTCCCTGCGAGGAGTGTGGTGGGGACCGGTACAACGACGAAACCCTCGACGTGACCCTCAAAGGCGAGACCATCGCGGACGTCCTCGACATGACCGTCGAGGAGGCACTGGAGTTTTTCGAGTCCGATTCGCGCATCAGCCGGCGTCTCCAGTTACTCTCGGACGTGGGCCTCGATTACATGCGGCTGGGCCAGCCCTCGACTACCCTCTCTGGTGGGGAGGCCCAACGGGTCAAACTCGCCGAAGAGCTCGGCAAACGTGATTCCGGGGAAACCCTCTATCTCCTCGACGAACCGACTACGGGATTGCACAAAGCCGACGAACGCAAACTCATTGACGTCCTCCACCGGCTGGCCGAACGCGGGAACTCCGTGGTCGTCATCGAGCACGAACTCGACCTGGTGAAAAACGCCGATCACGTGATCGACCTCGGGCCGGAAGGCGGCGAGGACGGGGGCCAGCTCGTGGCGACCGGCACTCCGGAGGAGGTCGCCACTGTCGAGCACTCCTACACGGGCCGCTACCTCCGCGACAAACTCCCGGGTATCGATCTGGACGGACCGCGGGCGGGAGAGCGACCCACCAGTCGGGCAAGTGGGGACTGATCCCGCTCACTTCTCTCTCCGATACTGACCTCACTTATTCCCCAACCTCCCTCACTTATTCCCCATCCTCCTGTTCTTTCGCGCGTTCGGATGCGGCCAGGTACTCTTCGAGGAGTACCGGGAACTCCCGTCCCCGGAGATAGCGGAGGCCGAACTCCTCGGCCCAGTTGATGATCCCCACGTCTTCGGTGACGACGCCGGCTTCGAGTTCCCGGGCCAAAACGAGGAGGTCGAAGTCCTCTCGGGAGTCGAGGATCCCCTGTCTGAGCGTCCGCCGGTACTTGTCTCGGAGTTCGGAGATCACCTCGTCCGTCGGGGTCTTGTATTCGTGTTCACCGAGCGCCTCGGCTTCGGCCTCCTGGGCGTCACGCACGGCCCGTTCGGAGACGCGAAGCCCCCGGTCGACGCGGTCCGACATCTCCTGGACGAACTCGTAGACGACCTCGGCCGGGATCATGACCTCGTAGTGAGCCGGGTTTTTTCTGATGATCCAGGTGTTCATTCGGGACTGGAGTTCCGGGCCCACCGACCGGTCTTCGAGCATTCGGAGGAGTTCTTCCTGGATCGACGGGGGCATGTAACACGAGATTCCCAACTCGAGTTTCGCGTTCGCGATGAGCGTGACGAACCGCTCGAGGGCTTCCTCGAGGTCCTCGTCGTCTCGCCTGATCTCCTCGGTCAGAAAGGCGGACGTGTCGACGACGAATCGCTGTTTGAGGGGTTCCTCGGCCATATCTGGCCATTCAGCACCCGACGGTAAAGATTAACCGGCGGACCTTTTTGGCCCAGCCCGCATAGACAGCGTATGGACGAGGCCGCCCTCCTTGGAGTAGATCCGGCGGACCTCGAGGCGATCCACTCGGCATTCAGCAGTGAAACCTATCGCGGTCGATCCTACGAATCCCTCGGACGGCCTGTGCGAGGGATCGAACGGGGAACCGTTCGCATGGCAGAGACGCTCGTCAGGGGCTATCCCAGCACGCCCCGCGTGCTGATGATTGACCCGGGTGTGCCGGAGTATTTCGACGGGCCGATCGCGCTCGAAGAGAAACTCAACGGCTACAACGTCCGTATCGCCCACGTGGGCGAGCCCCTTGCGTTCACCCGTGGCGGGCACGTCTGTCCGTACACGACCCGCGTTGCCCGGGAGCAACTGAACCTCGAGGCCTTTTTCGGGAACCACCCGGAGCAAATGCTCTGTGCGGAATTTGTCGGCCCGGAGAACCCCTACACGGCCGAGAACTACGATGTCGATTCGATCGAACCGCGGGTGTTCGACATCCGGCATCGTGAGACTGGCCGTCCCGTGCCGGTCGAAGAGCGGCGGGCAATGGCCGATCGTTTCGACCTCCCCCAGCCCGAATTCTTCGGCGTGGTCGATCTCGACGAGGCGGTCGAAGCAGTCCGGAACCTGATCGAGGAACTCGATACCCGGGGACGGGAGGGTGTCGTTATGCAGTCAGTGGACGGGCGGGATCTTCTCAAGTACACGACCGCCCATCAACATCGCTCGGATCTAGAGATGGCCTTCTCGCTTCCCTTCGATTACGGACAGGACTTTCTTTTCCCCCGCCTGATCCGCGAAGGGTTCCAGGCCGTGGAGTTCGAGGAAAGTACGGAGGAAATTCGAGAACGTGCTCACGGACTCGGTGAGGCGATCCTCGAACCGATGATCGAGACGATCCGGGGGGTTCAAGCGGGCGAGCCGGTCGGGGAGCGTCACACGGTCAGGGGGAGCCCCAGTGCAATCGCGGAACTGCTCGCGCACTTTGAATCCCAGGGCCTCCGCATCGAGATCGAGCACGACAGGCGGCAGGGCGACGAGCGCGTCGTCGAACTGGTCAAGATCTCGGATGCCACCCGGGATAAGATCGAGCACTTTCTCGCGGCCGGGACGATCGATCAGTGACCCTCTCGCGAGCACCTCCTTCGAAATTCTTCTGGAACACCGTCTTCGAAAATCCTCGAAAACACTCCCTTCGAAAGGGCGTTCACACTTCAGCGAACTGATTTTTAGATCGTTCCAGGTCCGAAAATACGGCAGATAACGGTGGCCTGGAATTGTCGACCAGCGCGGAGAAACTCGATAGGTCAGCATTCCACAGAAACTGTTAATATGACGCCTGTCATACGTTCACATCCCCCTGGGAAGTCATGGGGGCACACCGGACGCCAACGTCCCGGATCGAATCATCGAGACGGGGCGGGGTAGAGGCCACAACCAAAACGTCCGTAACAGGGCGGCAAGGTCTCAGGTCTCGAAGGAGAACCACACCGACCCGCCGTCGGACCGCCATGGCGGTCGGAAACGAAGGCCAAGTACCGGAGCACGCGCAAGCGGGCTTCGCGAATATCGACGGCAACGCCGGTGAAAATCCGGCTCACGCCAGTCCATCCGGGCACGGCCGGATACCCGGATACACCCGTCCGCTTCGCGGACGGAACACCCGGTGAAAACCCGGGCAACGCCCAGGGCTGGCAAGACCCGGTTTGAATCCGGGTAACGCTGTCGCGGGCCGTAAAGGTCGGGGACAACGTCTCCCGTCCGGGCCTTAACCGTGACGTCCCGTTTTGGGGATTTTTCCTTCCGTTCGAGACCCTTCTTTTTCTACGCTCGGCCGGCGATCTGGCCGGAGTGAAACTCGGCACGAACGAGAGTCGGCTTCACGACGAACTCGTCTTGATTCTCGAACCGGTATTAAACGGGAATACTCTCTCCGAAGATGTCGAGTTGTCGATCGACAACGAGGGGAGGGTCGGTCTGGCAAAGCGAAGTACTGTGGTTAGCTGAACGCCGATTCGAGGCCCCTGTTTCTCCAGTCTCAACCTTTTTCGGCGTTTGGATCTTTTACCGAAATGCATGACTCCTGCAGCCGACATCGATCTCGGATTCGTGGACCTCGGCTCGACTGGCATCCAGACGAGCGAACTCCAGTTTGGCACCTGGCGCTTCGGGAAGGAAACGGAGGAAGGGAACGTCGAAATCGGCGAGGAGCGGGGCAAGGAACTCCTCGACGCCTACGAGACGGCCGGAGGCCGGTACATCGACACGGCCGACATCTACGGCGGGGGCAAAGCCGAGCGATGGATCGGCGACTGGCTCGCCGACCGCGAGCGGGAGCGATACACCATTGCCTCGAAGATCTACTGGCAGATCCGCGAGGGCGATCCCAACAGCGCGGGGACGAATCGGAAGAACCTGCGTCACCGCATCGACGAGTTGCTCGATCGGCTCGGCACCGACTACGTCGATGTCCTTTACATTCACCGCTGGGACGACGCGACCTCGGCCCGGGAAATGATGAAAACCCTGAACGGGCTGGTCGAAGCAGGCAAGGTGAACTACCTCGGGGCCTCGACGCTTCGCCCGAACGCCTGGAAGGTCGTCCGGGCCAACGACATCGCCCGCGAACGTGGCTGGGAACCGTTTACCGTGCTCCAACCGCGGTACAACCTCGTCGACCGGAAAATCGAGGGTGACTACCTCGAAATGGCACGCCACGATGACCTCGCCGTCTGCCCGTGGAGTCCGCTCGGGCAGGGCTTCCTCACCGGGAAGTACACCCGAGAAGAGGGTCTCACGGGCGAGTCGCGGGCCGCCGAATCGAGTCGCTTCAAGGAGTCGTATCTCACCGAGACGAACTTCGACGTTCAAGACGAACTGGAGGCGGTCGCCGAGGAAGTCGGCGCGACCCCGGCCCAGACCGCGCTCGCGTGGTTGATGCACCGCGATGGTGTGACGACCCCGATTGTGGGGGCACGGACCGTCAACCAACTCGAGGAGAACCTCGGTGCCGCGACGATCGATCTTTACAAAGAACAGGTCGACCGGCTCACCGAGGCAAAACCCGGCCCCTACGGGGATCTCTAAAAGAAAACAGCGAGAGTTCTACGGCTCACCCGACCCGGGCCGTTTACCACGGCCGGGACGGATCTCTAACCGATTTTCGCCGGCAGGGTCGCCCCGGAGAACCACCCTCACTCCGAAAGTGAGCGCTCGGTGACGGGAACGCCTTTGCTTGACAGGTGGTGCATCTGCTGAAGCGCGAAGTCCGCTTCCCGCGACCCCGCCGTGGCGAGGACCACTACTTCGGCATTCCCGGAGGGGCGCATCAACCGACCGGCCCGCTGGGTCCCCTGCCGACGGGATCCGCCCAATCCCGAGGCGATAACCGCGAGTTCGGCATCAGGGAGGTCGATCCCCTCGTCCCCGACGCGTGAGACGAGTAGCGTCCGATGCTCGCCTCGGCGAAATCCCTGGAACAGCCGGGCTCGTTCGGCGTGTGGCGTCTCTCCGCTCACGAATGGAACGTCGAGCGCCCGGGCGAGTTCGTCTCCTTGATCGAGGTACTCGACGAAAACCAGGGTTTTCGCGTCGGGTCGCTCGGCGAGCACGTCCTGGACGGCATCGATTTTTGCCGGATTCGTCGCGGCCACCTGTCGCTGTCGGTGGTGTGAGGATTCTACGTACTCGTCTTTTGCCCCCTCGTCCTCCCAGGGCACGTACCTGATCTCGACGGCGGGTTGCTCGACGAACCCGGCGTCGAAGAGGGCGTCCCAGTCGGTGCCGATCGGGGGGCCGATCAAGGTGTAGATGTCGCGCTCGCGGTCGTCCTCGCGGAGCGGGGACGCCGTCAACCCCAGTCGATGTCGACCCTGCAGGTTGGCAGTCGATCTGGTGACCGGCGAAGGCACGCGATGGGCCTCGTCGTAGACGATGAGCCCCCACCGACGGCTATCGAAGAGCCCCCGGTGCCGGTCCATGCTGGCGATCTGGTAGGTGGCGATGGTGACCGGGCGGACGTTCTTCTCGCCGCCGTGGAACTCGCCGATCTGGTCCACCGTGAGATCGGTGTGGCGAAGGAGTTCCTCGCGCCACTGCCCGGCCAACTCTCGGGTCGGAACGAGCACCAGCGTCTCGGATTCGAGCGCGGCGAGAATTCCGATCGCCGCGATCGTCTTGCCACTCCCGGCCGGCCCGACCAGGACCCCCGATCCCGCGTCGAGAAACCGGTCGAGCCAGTCGGTCTGGTAGTCCCGCAACTCCACGAAGAGCGAGACGTCGAGGTGGTCGCCTTCGTCGAGGTCCCGTTCGTCTTTTACGGGATACCCGGCGTCGTAAAGAACCCGTTTAAGTTCGGCTTCGGCTCCCTCCACCACCCAACTCGTGTCGTCGTCGATCGGGCCGTGGAGGTGTTCGTCCCCGAGTTCCTCGCGGGCGACGTTTCCCATCAGGGAGTCGCTCGCGGCAACGAGGACGGTGTACCCGTCTTCGTGGGTTCGGAGCGTGAACTGCCTGGCTCGCTTCCATTGGGATTCGATCCACTCCTCGAGCGTCGGCTCTTTGCCGCCGAGAACGTCGCGAACGGTCCCACGGAGGGACTCATAGGAGTCGTGGGGAGCAGCCCAGACGTCCTCCCGTCGGATTTCGTAGCGATAGCCCGCCTGTCCGTTCGTATCCGCGAGTCGGGCGAACTGCGAGAGTTGCGCACGCGTGAACTGTTTCGGTTGGTCGACGACCACCTCGTGTCGGTCGGGGAAGGGAATGACCCGTTCCCGGGTGGTGGATGTGGCCCACTGCTCCGCGAAGAACACGACCGGATCGGTCTCGACCCCGAGTTTCGAAACCTGGTCCCGTTCGACGAGCGTTTCGAGCAGGGTGTCGGCCTCGGCCTGGGAGTAATCCAGGGCTGCGGCGACGTCGCTCGCGGTCACGACTGGTCTCTCGACGGCCTCGATCGCGTCGCGGAACATTTCGATGGCCGTCTCGGGGTCGGTCGGCGGCATTTCAGTGGCGGAATCGGACCGAGTCACAGCCGAGTTAGTTGATCAGGGAAGTTAAGACCGTCACCATAGACCGGAAGTTAAGTTCGCCACCACCGGCTGGAAGTTAAGAACGCCACCACAGGCCGGAAGTTAAGACCGTCACCATAGACCGGAAGTTAAGTTCGCCACTACCGGCTGGAAGTTAAGACCGTCACCACAGGCCACCTGTCCGCGGCTCGAAACGGGATGAACACAAGGGATTTCTCCCGTGATCCAGTACGATTGTCCGATGATCGACGTCGCCGTCGTCGGGCTCGGCCCGGCAGGAGCGCATTTCGCCCGACGCGCCGCCGAGCAGGGCAACGAGGTCGTGGCCCTCGAGCGCGGATCGGTCGGCGAGCCCCTCGCGTGTTCGGGGCACGTGAGTCGGGACCTGTGGGACTTCCTTCCCGATGACGCCCCGGAGACGCTCCAACAGAACGAGATCCGTGGTGCCCGATTCCACCTCGATGAACCTGCAGAACGGTCATATCCGTTCTATCGGGACGAACCCATCTCGAATGTCATCGACCGCGTGGCACTCGATCGGACACTCGCCGATCTCGCTGCGGAAGCGGGCGCGGAGATCCGTACGGATCATACCGTGACCGCGGTCACGGAGGGTCCCGAATCGGTGTTGCTGACTGTCCAGGGACCCGCAGGCGAGGAGGAGATCGAAGCCGCGCTGGTCGTCGGTGCCGACGGGCCCAACTCGACCGTCCGGCGGGAACTCGACCTCCCGGAACCGGACGCTATGCTCGTGGGGACGTTACAGCACGTTCCGGAGCCCGACCACGGGGATTTCGTGGACGTGTCGCTCTCGGTGCCCTCGTTTTTCGGCTGGCGGATTCCCCGGGGCGAGGCTGGTGTGGAATACGGCCTCGCCGCGCCCGCCACCTACGACGTCGTCGGGCACCTCGATCGGTGGCTCGAGCGCGAAGACGCGACTGGCGGGACCAGATTCGGCGGCCACATCCCGATCGGCCCGCCGAAACGGGTCCACACGGATCGGGCGATCCTTCTCGGCGACGCGGCGGCCCAGACGAAACCGTTCACGGGCGGCGGAATTCTCTACGGCCTTCGGGCCGCCGAGATCGCGGCCGAGACGTTCGATCCGGCCGAACTCGACACGACCGCCTACGAGCGAGCGTGGCGGGCGGAACTCGGGACCGAAATCCGTCTCGGCTCGTGGATCCGGAAGGGGTACTCCCTCCCGAATCCGCTTGCCCGACTCGGACTCCGGGCGTTTTCAGGGGAAATCGGCGTCCACATGGACGAGCCCACGTCGCTTTTCTCTCGGGAGGCCATCGCGGCGCTGTTCCGCTGACCGGCGGTTAGAAACCCAGTCGGCCTTTCAGCCAGGCGAAAAAACCGATATCTTCGCCCCGCTCTGTCTCGGGTTCGATGGCCGAGGAGGCGACGACGAAAACGGTCCGGTCCCCGTTTTCTTCCACCGCGACGAGCCCATCACGCTGGAGTCCCGAAAGCGCCATCTCCAGATCGTCGATGTCGGTGTCGACGACCGAGCGCAACTCGAAAACCGTCATCCCTTCCTTGTGGCGATCGGCGAGGGCTTCGAGCACGCTAATTTGGGTTTCGTCCCGATCTCGATGCTCCTGGCGGAGCTCCATGTGGGTCCGTAGGCCGTCCCCCCTCTTATACAATTGGCTGGGGACGATTGGCCCTGGTGGTGGTTCCGAGCGGTACCCTTTTGCGGGTGGACCGGAAATCACGCGCCAATGGGTCTCAGGTGTTCACTGCTCGGTCACGCCTACGGGGAGCCGGTGACCGAGCGCGATCGCGAACGACGGGGAGACGAGGCGGTCGTCACAGTCCGCAAGTTACGGACCTGTCGTCGGTGTGGGGCCGAGACGGTGCTTTCTGAAAACACGGAAGTCCGCCATCTCGATTCGATCGCGAGCGGACCCGATTCCGACACAACGGATACACGGTACGACCAGGGGTCCCTCCAGAAAGCCAAACAAGAAGGGGCCGCTGCTCGGGGCGAGTCACCTTCCCAACCGTCCGATTCCGAGGTGGACGTCTCAGAATTGGTTGAATCCACAGAGGGAGAGGATCCCGCATATTCGAAGCCCCCTGCCCCCGAATCTGAGTCACCACCTCCGAAGCCGAAGTCACCACCTCCGAAGTCGAAGTCACCACCTCCGAAGTCGAAGTCACCACCTCCCGAATCGGAGTCGCCGGCCCCCGAAACGGACGATGGCATCATCATCGAGGAGGGGGAAGAACCCGAAACCGCGAGTGAACCGACGACTCACCCATCGGAGCCTGCAGGTGACACTACCGACGAGCCGGAAGAACCGGCAACCGGAGCGGATTCGGTCGACGACATCGAAGCGATGTCCGCCGACTCGGGTGCCCCGGAGGATGCCGGAACCGGCAGTGACACCCCACCCGAGGGGGAGCCGACAGATGCGACCGCTTCGACGGCCGAGCCAGAATCGATGTTCGGGACTGGAACAGGAGACACGACCGAATCCGGCGGGACGTCGGAGGCCGAGCGCGAGACTGCGACACGGACCGACATCTGGAAAGAACGACCGCCACCTGAAGACCCCGGCGCAGCCGAGAAGGACACCATCGAGCGAGATGATCCCGCGTTCCAATTCGAGTCTTATGACGAATCGGCAAGGGAGGAGTCACGGAAAGCGAGAACCGCCCGCCGTGGCCCGTCCGGGATCGTCAGTGAAGGGCCGATCGATCTCGAAACCGAGTCCCACACCCCGTACGAGTCCCTCGTCTGTCCGGAGTGTGGCTTCACCGAGAACTCTGCCTCCTCCTTGCGGGCCGGCGACATCTGTCCGGAGTGTCACCGGGGGTACCTCGCGGGGCGTCGGTGACGAAGGCGTTTTACCCATCAAAGCGTTTCCACGGGGTATGAAGGAGTACAAGATGCGTCGGGGCGAGTACCTCGAAGACCGCGTTCCGGACCTCAAGGCCACGATCGAGGAGTATTTCGGGACAATCGACGGAACCGAGGAAATGGGTGGCGTGGAAATGTACGCCGTCACCGACCCCGATAACCCCGTTTTCGACCGGATTCTTGCCGGTAGGGCGTCCTACGGTTCGAAAAAGGACCAACTGGCGGTCCACTTCGAAGAACGGCCGGCCGAGGAAATCATCGCGGCCGGGGAGGCAGACGCGGCAGCGGAGGCCGTGGATCTGAAAAACGAGTTCCTGCTCGAAGTGACCGGACGGGACGCGAAATCACGTCGAGAGTCCATGAAACGGACCGTCGAGGACGACGAAGTGCCCGAGGAAGTCTAAAAGAAAACAGCGAGAGTTCTACGGGTCACCTGACCCGGAGACGTTTACATTGCCGAGTTTTTCCGAACCGCCAGGAAACGCACAGTGGTGGGTTTCGAAATCATCAAAAACCACCCGTTGAGCGCTTTTGCGTACCAAAAAGGGCCAGCGGAGCGTTTCCGAACTGCCAAGAAATACCCGGTCGAGCGTTTCTGCGTGGCGAAGAACACCAAGCAGCGGACTTATCGATTGAGCTTCTCGCGGCTGATGCCGATGCCGGTCGGGGTGATGATGATCTGGTCGTCGCCCTTCTTGACGATGTCACCGCCGACTTCCTTTGCGGTTTCGCGAAGTTCGTCGATCGCGTGATCGACGGTCGGGTCCTCCGTGCGCAGGCGCGTGATGTCCGCGACGACTAGATCGCCGTCGTAGACGGCGTCTTTGATCGCGATCACGTCCTCCTGGCCGTCGATCTCGGCGATGTGTAGTTGCAGCTTCGTCTCGGCGTCGGCGGCCACGTCATCGAGGTCCAGTTCGACGTAGTCCCCGGTGCTCCGATTCTTGCCCCCGAGGATGCGATCCATGAATCCCATGTTCCGAGGATGCTCCGCGTTCGGCAATAGTGTTTCCCCTCCGGGCGAGTAAAACCGACAATTATCGAGACGCGAACTCACGATACGAGCCCCGGTGGAACACAGTCGTACTCTGACGAAAATTCGCTCATCCTGGTAAATTGACGACGGAAAATCACGCCTGTCAGCCTCAGAGCGGATGAACTCACTATTCGACGAATTCGACGCCCGTGATTTCGAACCGAGCCCCACCGTCGGCACTCTCCGTGATTCGGATGTCCCACTCGTGTGCGTCGACGATTTGCTCGACGATGCTCAACCCGAAGCCAGTCCCCTTCTCGGTCGTCGAAAAGCCCGCCTCGAAGACGTCCTCGCGGATCGATTCGGGGATGCCGGACCCGTTATCTTCCACGTAGAACCCATCTTCCAGTTCGCCGACGGTGACGGTCACGTCCTCGCCGTCGTGTTCCACGGCGTTTCGCATGAGGTTCTCGAACACTTGCCGGAGACGGCTCCGATCCGCATTGATGGATCGATCGAGGGACGTCTCGAGCGATGCCGATAGGGTTTCGACGCTTTGCCACGATGCGTTGACTGCTTCTTCGAGGGAGATCGGCTCCGTGTTGGTAATCGGTTCTCCTTCCCTGGCCAACGTTAACAGGTCCTCGATCAGGGTTTGCATCCGTTCGTGTGCCCGTTCTATGGCATCGAGATGCTCGCTGTCCTGGTCCTTGCGGGCCAGTTCGAGCCG
>CAZJZA010000009.1:0-16949 GCA_964550355.1 uncultured Halobacteriales archaeon | reverse complement strand
CGCATGGTCCACCGGTCGACATCAGCCAGCCGAGCAGCCTCCCCGAGCGTAACCCGTTCGCGTTCGTAAAGCGCCACGGCAGCCGCGATCCGGGTATTTTCGTGGTCGTCGAAGTATTCGCGAACGAATTCGCGCAGGGCATCGCTTTTCCCACCGAAAACCCCTGCCTCGACGGATCCCTCGATCAACAGATCGAGATCCTCGGGATATGAACCGGTTATTCTGGCCATTGTACTACTGAAAGAAATGGGTTCATACTATTTATGAACTACGGCGCATCGCTGTTCTCAAACGGGACCAATCCAGCAGCCGACGTCTCACTCCTCGACATCGATGCCGAGTTCCGCCATCTGCTGCACCGCTTCGAGATAACCCAAAGCCCATCTTGTGTAATTGTTAAGTGGGTTGAGTTGTTAACTGGAAGTATGTCCACCGCAGTGAGGATGAGTGAAGAGACGAAATCCCGGCTCGAAGAGTTGCAGGCGCTGATCAAACTCGAGACGGGGAAGAAAGTCACCCAACAGGAGATCCTCGAACGACTCGTCGATGATGCATACGAGAGTCGAGAAGCGATCATTGAATCGTTTGAAACAAGCACCGTCCCGTTGTCAGCGGAAGAAATCAGCCGGATGCAGGAGGGCCGGATCGAATCGGGTGTCGAAACGACCGAAGACGACATCGACGAAATCCTCTACGGATGAGCGTGTTCGTCGATACAGGCGTCTTGTACGCCGATCACGATTCCTCGGCAGCAAAACACGACACTGCGGTATCTGCCCTCAAATCCGTCTATAGTGGGCATTTCGGCCAACCAATAACGAGCGATTACGTGTACGACGAGGCACTAACACTCACCCTGCGCCGAACGGGAGATTTCGAGGCCGCAAAGATTCTCGGCCAACGAATTCTCGGAGGGGGTCAGTTCCCCGAGGTGTATTCCCTCGAATTCGTCACCGAATCCCTATTCCAGGACGCAAATGATGTCTTTGACACGGACGACGATCAGGGGCTGAGTTTCACCGATGCGAGCACCATCGCGCTCGTCAAGCGTGAGGATATTGACGCCGTGCTATCGTTCGATGACGATTTTGATGGCCTGGTGGAGCGGATCGTCCCTGAGCAAGCGGAATCGGATACCTAATGGGGTTCAATCCCCGCGGTTCAGAAGCTCTTAGGGAGATTTTTCAATCTCATTAACGATGGGAATACCGTATACTTTCGCGTACTCCACAAGCTAAGCGTGTCCCAAAAAGCGAGGAAATCATAACCAGAACCGCAATGCGATCAATCGGGTCAGTCGGCCACGGTTTCCCGGCGATCCGGGACCGAAACCCACACTCATATAAGGCTGAACGTTCATTCAGTACGTAGCAACGAACCGATCATTCGGTCCAATTTTCCCCAGACATATGAAACGACAGACACTCCTCGTGACGGCCCTCCTCGTCGTCGGCATGCTCGTTGCCCCGACGGTGGTACTGGCCGCTGAAGACCCCCGCTTCGAAACGGAAGTCCCCGAACCGACAGTCACGCCCGGGCAAACGACCCAGATAGCCGTCGAGTTTGCGAACGACGCCAAGGACATCGACGACGACGTCGAGACCGCCACCGACGTCGAAGCGACCATGAAACAGGGAAATACCCCATTCGCCGTCCTCTCGGGCACCCATCGTCTCGGCACGCTCCCGGACGGGCAGGTCGTGACCGACCAGTTCTCCATCCGCGTCCCGCAAAACGTCGATCCGGGTACCTATCAGATTCCGATCGAACTCGACTACGTTTACGACGGTGACGAAGAAGAGTCCACGACCGTCCACGCCGAGGTTCAGGTCGAGGACCGCGCCATGTTCGCCATCGTCGACGTCTCGAATGACCTGGCCGTCGGCGAGAACGGATCGATCACCATGACTCTCGAGAATAATGGCACGGAAACGGCCACCGACGCGACGGTTTCCCTCCAGTCCGAAACCGAGAACGTGGTCTTCGGATCGAGGGAGAGCACGGTCGCCTACGTGGGCGACTGGGAGGCCGATGAGCAAAAGGAGATAACCGTCGACGCCCGATCGCCAGCCGATGCAAATGCAGGGACATATTCTATCGCGACTACCGTGGCCTACGAGGACACAGAAGGCTACGAACAGAACTCACTTCCCCTGACCGCCGGCGTGAGCGTGACGCCCGAAGTCGACCAGTTCTCACTTACTGACATCGAACACTCCTTGCGGGTCGGCGAGGAAGGATCGCTTTCGATGACGGTGAGGAACGAGGAAGAAGCCGTCCGTGATGCCGTCATCAGGCTGACTGAGACGGGGACGAACATCCACCCACTCGCGAGCGAGTATGCCATCGGTGAAATGGCCGCCGGGGAATCCGCGTCCGTCAACTTCCCAATCGAAATTTCGGAGAGTGCAGAGCCCACCCCTCAGCAGTTCTCCTTTGCTGTTTCCTACGAGGATTGGGAGGGAGACGACCGGGTGTCAGATCCATTTACCGTGAAAGCCACTATCGAACCCGACCGTGACCGGTTCGAGGTGACACCAGTCAACGTCACAGTTGAGGCCGGCTCCAGTGACACGTTCACGGTCGAAGTAACGAACAACGGCGATTCGACCGTCTCCGACGTCAACGCGAAAATCTTCACGAACGATCCACTCTCGAGTGAAGACGACGAAGCCTACATCGAATCGCTGGGACCGACTGAGACGGCGGAGATCACCTTCGGCGTGGCCGCAGCCGGCACGGCCAACGTGAAGACCTATCCCGTCTCGCTCGACTTCCAGTACGATTCCGATGGGGATAGCAAACTCTCAAAGACCTATCAGGTGCCCGTCTCGGTGACCGAGCCCGAATCTACCGGGCCGTCGCCCTTCCTGATCGGGGGCGTCATCGCATTGGTCGTCATCGCTATCGCCGCCCTCCTCTACCGCAGACGGTAATCGATGGTCGATCACGAGGAAATCGTCAAACGCGTCTCGAACCTCATCGCGGACCACCCGCGCCGAGTCGTGGCTGCGTTCCTGATCGTGACCCTCGTGATGGCCACGGGGATGGGGAACATCACGACCGAAACGGGGACCCAACAGTTCTCGGAGGGGACCGCCACCGAACAGGCGCTCAAGGACATCGGTCGGGAGTTCGGTGAGCCGTTCGCGGCCGATTCGGGATCGACACAGGTCATCCAGACCGAGGCGAACGTCCTGTCAAAATCCGCGATGCTTCGGATGCTTCGGGCCCAGGATCGGGTGACAGACCGGACCGGGCTTCGAGTGACCTCGACACGAAGTTCCGCCCAGCAGGTCGCGAGAAATCTGGATCCAACTGCAACGACGATCGAAGCGCAAATCCGGACGATCGAACAATCGACCCCGAGTGAAATCGACGCGGCCATCAGACGGGCGGCTGAGGCACCCGGGTTCACTGGCTCGTTGAGCAAGGATTTCAACCGTGAATCCGCCTCGGCGAGTGCGACCATCACAATCATTACCCACGAAATCCCGACCGGTCTCTCCGGTGGAGTCGGGACCAGTGGAACCAGTCCACTCCAGTCGATTCAGACGGAGACCGAACGAGTCGTGAACGCGGGCACCGGCGATTTTCAGGTCTTCGGCACCGGAATCATCTCCGATGAGTTCGCGAACGTCATTTTCGATTCGCTCATCATCGTGTTGCCAGCTGCAATGCTCCTCATCGTCCTCTTTCTCATGTACGCCTACCGCGACCCCATTGACCTCTTCCTCGGCCTCGGCTCGCTCCTCATGGCCGTCATCTGGACGATGGGGTTCATGGGACTCGCGAATATCCCGTTCACCCAGATGTTGACGGCGGTCCCGCCGCTCTTGCTCGCCGTCGGGATCGACTTCGGCATTCACTCCATCAATCGCTATCGCGAAGAACGCGTCGAGGGAAGGGATATCATTCAGTCCATGGAGAAAACGGTCGACCAGTTGCTGGTCGCTTTCTTCATCGTGACTGGCACGACCGTCATCGGCTTCTCGGCGAACGGAACGAGTTCGCTCCCCCCGATCCGCGATTTCGGCCTGATCGCTGCGGTCGGCATCGTCTTCGTGTTTTTCATCTTCGGCATCTTCCTGCCTGCGGCGAAGGTGCTGTTCGACGAGTACCGAGAGAAGTACAACATCTCCCATTGGGGCAACAAACCAATCGGCCAGGAGGGCTCGCTCATCGGCCGGTCGCTCTCGGGTGGCGTTATCGTCGCGAAAAAGGCTCCCGGGGCGTTTCTCGTCCTCGTTCTCGTCGTTTCGGTCCTCGCGACCGGGTACGGGGCTGGCGTCTCGACGAGTTTCTCCCAGGACGACTTTCTCCCCCCGGAGGACACCCCCGAGTTTCTCGATGACCTGCCCGAACCTTTCGCCCCGAACGAGTACTCGGTCACCGCCACCCTGAACTATCTCGAGGACACGTTCGCGACGGACGCACAGAGTTCGATCACGATGTACGTCGACGGCCAACTACAGGCTGATTACGCCCTCGAATCGATACAGCGGGCCGGCACGAATCCACCGGCGTCGTTCGTCGAAGAGGATCGGGTCGCCCAGTCCACGAGTATCATCGGCGTGATTGAGACCTACCGCGAGGAGGACCCCGAATTCGATGCGCTCCTCGCCCGCAACGACATCGATGAGGACGGCATTCCAGATGACAACCTGGAGACGATTTACGACCGACTCTTCGAATCGCCATACGCGGGCCAGGCCAGTGCGTATCTGACCGACGATTACCGAAGCGCGAAAGTCGTCTACGATATCCAAAGCGAGGCCACGCAGTCAGAAGCGGCGGCCGATGCGAAGATCCTCGCCGATCGGTATCGCCTCCCGGCCACCGCGACCGGACAGACAGTCGTCTTCCAGGACGTTTCGGACATCATCTTCGAGTCTGCAGCCACGAGTCTGCTCGTTGCGCTTGCCGGATCGGCCGTATTTCTGGTCGTCATCTACCGACTTCTCGAGGGGAGTGGCACGCTGGGCATCGTCAACCTCATCCCGATCGCCGTCACCCTCACGCTCATCCTGGGGACGATGCGGGCGATCAATATCCCGTTCAACGCGTTGACGGCCACCGTGCTGGCCATCGCGATCGGGCTCGGAACGGATTACTCCGCGCACATGACCCACCGTTTCGTCGACGAGTTCGATGGCGCCAACCTCGACGAGGCCCTCGAAAACACGGTGATCGGAACCGGTGGCGCGCTCACCGGCAGCATGTTGACGACCGCAGCAGGTGTCGCCGTCCTCGTGTTCGCGATCACACCGATTTTGGGCCAGTTCGGGACCATCATGGCCATCTCGACTTTCTACTCGTACCTGACCGCCGTGCTGGTGACGCCCTCGGCAGTCGTCGTGTGGAGTCGACTGGGCGGGTTCTCCTTGCCGTAAAAACTCAGTTCTCCCGATCCGGATCGCCGTTCAGTGCGTTCTGTCGAAGCTGCTCCCCTTCCTCGGAATCGACAAAAAGAGCTGGAACAGGCGATGGCTCGTGATCCTCGTCGACGGCGACGTACACGATGTGGGCCTCGCTCGCCGGTTCGCGTTCGCCAGTGCGAAGGTCCTCCCGCGAGGCTTCGACGTGCACGCGGACCGAGGTCTCCCCAGCCTCGTAGACGTAGGCCTCGACGTGGACCGTATCGTCGGTCTGGATTGGCCGTTTGAAATCCACGCTTCCCATGTGGGCGGTGACACACCACTTCCCGGCGAAGGTCACGGCAGACATGCCGCCGACTTCGTCCATCCACTTGACGATCGAGCCACCGTGAGCCGTCCCGAGATGGTTCGCATCGCTGGAGCGGACGACCCAGCGATTGGTGATCCGGGTCGAAAGCAGATCGGGCATGGGACTCCGTTTTCGGGGCGGTGAGTTGAGTGTGTCGACGCCCGTCTCTCACAAAGCGGTCAGTGCTAGATGCGGATTTTCAGCAATACAGTCCGACTTGGTTCAAATGCCCTGGTTCAAATTTGTGTCAAACCGAGGCTTTTCTCGATTGCTCTATCGATTTGGGCCATCCCCGAGGCGGGAAGACTTCCGATAACTCGGTTGATCCGGTTGTCGATATCGACGACCCGAATTTGACTCAAATCGGCCACCGAGTCGTGTTCAAGAGCCGTGTTTGCAGACAGGATCTCAACTTCAAAGGGATAGATATCGTCCGAATCGTACTGTTTTGTGAACGGTGCGACGATCGTCGTTGGTGAATATTCGTTCCCGACGTCGTTTTGAATGACGACACAAGGTCTACTATCTCCCTGCTGTTCGCTTCCCTTTGTCGGGTTCAGTAAAACAATAACGATATCACCACGACGAACGTTCACAGGTACCCCCCAGAAAACATCACTCAGACCAGTTAGGCGCGTCCCCGAGAGACCGGGTTGCTTCTGCGGACGTCGCTTCCATTTCCTCGAGTAGTTCTTTCGATCGATCAGCGTGCTTCCGATAGCCTTCCGCCAGTCGTTCCTCATCAGTAGATGGGGTAATACGAATCTCGTCATCGAGTTCGACGAACCCGACTTCATCCCCACCCTTGATGCCGTGACGGTCACGCAGCTCCTTTGGAATGGTGACCTGGCCCCGGTCGCCTACCTTCCGCCTGTGTTCGGGCATAGAGATACATACTTTATTCATACCTATAGTATTGACGGACAAACTTTCTCACGATCGAATAGTATCACAGGCCCACGACAAATTGGTAGTCGAATCGACCTCGTCACGCATTTATGCCCCCACACCATCCATTCGGTCAATGAGTGAGGACCCCGCCAAACTGCAGGGAAACGGCGAGGGGTCCGTCCGAGTCGTCGGAACCGCGCACGTCTCCGGAGAGAGTGCCGCAGAGGTCCGGTCGGTCATCGAGGAAGAACAGCCGGACATCGTCGCCGTCGAACTGGACGAGAACCGCTTTCGCCAGATCCAGGGCGAGGATCCGGAGGACATCGATCCCAAGGAGCTGCTCCGCGGCAGCGCAGCCTATCAATTCCTGGCCTACTGGTTGCTCTCCTACGTGCAAAAGCGCCTCGGCGACCGATTCGACGTCGAGCCGGGCGCGGACATGAAGGCCGGGATCGACACGGCCGAGGAGATCGGGGCCGGGGTGGCCCTCGTCGACCGGGACATCCAGGTGACGATCCAACGGTTCTGGGCCGGCATCGGACTCCGGGAGAAACTCCACCTGCTCTGGGAGCTTATCCTGGCGTTCGCGGGTTTCGGCGGTAGCGAGGACGAAGAAATCGACCTCGAGAAGTTGACCGACACCGACGTGGTTTCGGCGATGATGGAGGAGTTTCGACAGTTCAGCCCCACAGCGGCAGAAACGTTGATCGACGAACGGGACGCCTACATCGCACACAACCTCCACGAGTTGCGGAAAGCCGGACTCGACGTCGTGGCGGTCGTCGGCGCAGGCCACAGGGATGGAATCCTCGAGTACCTCGAACAGCCAGAGACCTTGCCGTCGATGGAAACGCTCCAGGGTCGAAAATCCCGACGGTTCTCCGTCGGCAAGGCGTTCGGATACCTCCTCACCCTCGGCTTTCTGCTCTTTTTCGTCCTGCTCGCCCTCTCGGGGGTCGATCAGCCGACACTACTCGCGGTCTTTCTCGCCTGGTTCCTCTTCAACGGGATTTTCGCCTTTTCGCTGGCCAAACTGGCTGGAGCCCACTGGACCTCCGCGGGCGTCGGCGGGCTCGTCGCCTGGCTCACGAGCATCAATCCGTTGCTCGCGCCCGGCTGGTTTACGGGCTACATCGAATTGCAGCACACCAAGATCAACGTGAGTGACATCAGTCGGCTAAACGATCTGCTCGACGACGAGGAGACCCCGATTCGAGGTTTAGTCTCGAACATGCTCGACGTGGGGCTCTTCCGGCTCATCGTTATCGTTGCGGTGACGAACATCGGGAGCATGATCGCCTCAGTCCTTTTCCCCTTCCTCATCCTGCCACACATGGGCGAGGAATTCGAGAGCGTCTCTGCGATATCGAATGCGATGATCGACGGAGCCGCAAACGGCGTGGACATCCTGATTCAGCTTCTCGTATGAATCTGAGCCGGCGGGAACTCAGTGATCTCCTGGTCGCCTGGCTCGCCCTCGGGCTCGCCTTTGCCTTCTTCTTCGAGCGGGTCACCCCGATGACGATCGGGGACTTCCTGTTGAGTCCGGCGTTCGTCGGGGCGATGATCGTCAATCTGCTCACGGTCGGCGTCGGGTTTCTGCTCCACGAGATTGCTCACAAGGTGGTCGCGGTGCACTTCGGCCAATACGCCCGATTCCAGGCCGATTACAAGATGTTACTAATCGCGATTGCGGGTGGGCTTGCGGGCCTCGTCTTTGCAGCACCAGGAGCGGTCTATCATCGCGGTCGATTGACCGATCGCCAGCACGGATTGATCGCTCTCGCGGGCCCCGTCACGAACCTGGGCCTGGCTGCCCTGTTCGTCCCGGTCATTTTCGTCGCCCCCCTCATCGGGAGTCGCGGCGTGACGATCAACCTCTTGCTTGCGGCGTTCAACCTCCTGCCAATCGGTGCACTCGATGGCGCGACCGTCAAGAGGTGGAGCGTCCCGGTTTACGTGGCGGCCTTCATCCCGAGCGTTTTGTTGACTGCGTGGGTCCTGTTTGGATTGTGATCAGTTGTTGTGTTGGAATGGGAAGTCCACCTCCAATTATATTGGAACCGTACCGAATCTATATACAGACGCGGCCATTCTAATCCAGTATGGTCGAGTCGTGGACCGAATCGATGACCGCCCGCGAGCGAGTCGAAACGATCGCGACCACCCTCACCGAGCCGCAATCGGCAAATTGGGTCGCCAAACAGGCCGAGGTCGAGTGGGACACGGCAAAGAAACACCTCGAAAATCTCAGAGAGTCCGGCGTGGTCTTGATCACATCGGACGACAAATACGTCCCAGACCCCACGCAAGCCTATTTCGATCAATTGCGGGAACTTATCCTCGAAAATTCTAAAGAAGAACTCCGGGAAGAGTTAGAGGCGATTGCCAATCGAATCGACGAATGGAAGAAACGCTACGATGTCGAGTCGCCGGATGAACTCGAAGCAACGCTTGGAACCGACCGTAAAGGCGCGGCCATCCGCGAACGGCGACGAGTACTCCGACTGTGGGAAAACAGCCTCAACTCGCGAGACCGGATTCGAACGGCGCTCAGTCTCTACGACGATATCACGTCGCTTACGAGCGAGTTCCCGGGTACCGTTCAAATGGAAACCCTGGGGTGAAACGACGTGGCCCCAGTTTTCGGCGTTTGGCCCCCAATCAAGCCGAAGCTCCTTCATCGAGTTTACAACCGATTGTCAAACACTGGAGGGTGTGAAACGGTTCGATACGAACCGTCGAAAAAGGACCCGAACGAGGTCCTTGCAGAAATCAATCCCTCGGCGTTTCTCGGGCGGGAGTACTTGGCAGACGAGGCCCGACTCCGGGTCGAGTTCGACCTGTCCGGTGATCGGGCCCACTACTGGATTCAGTGGTGGGAACCGAGACAAAACCGAGGTATTGGCTGGCACGCAGACGAGACGGAATCACATTTTGGACCGACCCACGTCCAGATCGAGTACCCGGATGGGACAACTCACAGGGATTCCGCACTTCACGTTGCAGATGAGCACCCGTATCGATCCTTCGAGCGCACAGTGACGGAATTGCCCAAGAAGATCGAGGAACTTGGCTGGAAGTAATACCCCGCGAGGTACAATTGCCCCCATCCTCGTTCGGACCGCAGGGCTTTTCGCCAAGCCCCACGCCGATGACTGCATGACCGAGGACGAGGACGGACTGACCTATGCCGACGCCGGCGTCGACATCGAGGAGAGCGAGGCTGCGGTCGGCGCGCTGGTGGGGGCCATGGGCGATATCGATGATACGACCGCGTACGCGGGGCTAATTGATATCGGCGACCGCTATCTCGCGATGACGACCGACGGGGTCGGGACGAAATTACTCGTCGCCGAAGCCGTCGAGGACTATTCCACGATCGGCATCGACTGCATCGCGATGAACGTAAACGATCTCGTCGCGGCTGGTGTCACCCCAATCGCGTTCGTTGATTACCTGGCCGTCGACGAACCGAGCGAATCCATGAGCAGGGAAATCGGGGAGGGACTCGCTGACGGCGCGAACCGCGCCGGCGTGCGTCTCGTCGGTGGCGAGACCGCCGTTTTGCCAGAGGTGATCACCGGGTTCGATCTCGCCGGAGCCACAGCAGGTCTGGCTACAGAAGACCAGTTGTTCCAGGGTGAAGCCGAAGTCGATGACGTGCTGGTCGGCATACCCTCGAGCGGCGTTCACTCGAATGGCCTCACACTGGCCCGGAAAGCCGCGACAGCAGAACATACCTACGACGACCCGCTTCCCGAATCGGATCGCACCATCGGCGAGGCACTTCTCGAACCGACTCGAGTCTACACCTATCTCCTCGACGCACTCCACGCCTCCGACGTCCACGCGACTGCGCACGTCACCGGCGGTGGCTGGACGAACCTCTTCCGGATGGGCGAGTTCGAATACGAGATCACCGATCCAGACCCGGTCCAGCCCATCTTCGAGTTCATCCAGTCCGCGGGCGAGGTATCAGAGCAGGAGATGTACCGAACCTTCAACATGGGAACCGGGTTCGTCGTCGCCGTCGATCCGGAAGACGCCGATGGGTTCGTCGAAGAGACCGACGGGACGGTCATCGGGGAGGTTTCGGAGGGTGCATCAGTCCGGATTCGTGGGCTCGAACTCGAACCGGCCGAATAACGGCGGGAAGGTGGCAAAGACCAACTCAGTAGCCAAAGACCAACTCAGCTGACTCGCGCGGCGACGTCGGCCTGGGTAATAATTCCCACTGTCGTCCCGTCTTTCGTGACCATCACGGCCTTGTAGTACTCGAGCAGGCTTCTGATCTCCGAGAGGACAGTATCTGGTGAGATAGTCGGAAAACTCTCGCTCATAATCGCCCGCACGGGCTTCTCGCCGACCTCCTCGCCGGCGTGAATCACGTCCGAATCACTAATCGAGCCGACTGGAACGCCGTTTTCGATCACGGGTAACTGTGAGTACCCCTCCTCCTGCATCCGCTCGACGGCAAGCGACACTGGATCGTCTGGACTCACGCTCACGACCGTCTCGTGCATCAGGCTCTCGGCCCGAATCACCTCGCCCTCGGCCGCCTCGAGGGACTCGACGATTCGTCTGAGCGTCGAGAGTCGCGGGTCGACGTCACCCCCCTCGATCCGGGCAATAAGGGGCTGGGAAACCTCGGCGCGCTCGGCGAGTTCCCGCTGGGTTAACCCGAGGTCCGTCCGACGCTCCCGCAGGTCCTGGGGAGTCGGCAAGTGCATACGTGGAGATAACCCACAGTTATTATAAACGTTGGGGATTTTTCGCTCGTGGGTCGGGCTACTCCTCTTCACCCTCCTCTTCGATGACTTCGATAACCGAAAGCGGGACGTCCCGAAGCGCACCGCCGACTTCGCTTTTGGCGATCCGAGAGGCGTGCTCTTCGCTTTCCGCGTTGAAGACGGTCATCTGGAGTTCGAGTCCCACGAGGGCTGTCTCGGCAGCCAGAAACGCGGCGTCGAGTGGCTCGCCACACGCCGGGCACGTCGTAATGCCCGGCTGAACCTCGACGTAGTCGAGATCGGACTCGTTGAGTCGCTTTCCGGACTCGCTGACGGCCACGCCGATCGCGTCGTCCGAATTTTTCACGTCCCGTACCAACCAGGCTGCTTCCATCGCGACAACGTAATTTGCCATATCGAACCATCGAGGCGCAGTAAAACGTGATTTGCGGTTTGTGTTCAAATCCGTGGCCTCCGTTAACCGAGAAAAGACGGTTCGACGGATTATGCGCTCCTTTACTGAAAGTTCACCATACGTTATTGGGGGCCTTCGAGTCAATGACGCGAGGGCTATACGATTACTGTCGACTCACTGAAGTGGCCTTGGAACAGTACAAGTTGACTTGAACCCGGAGATGGCGTCGGGGTGTCCGAAACGTGTCTGACGCAACCCTTATATATAGCCGGCGGGGACCGACAGGCTACGCTGATGATCGACCGGGCCATCAAACTCGCGACGCTGACCGCCTATCAAACGTCCCTCGTCGTCGGGATCGGACTACTGCCAGTCGCGCTGCTGGCTCGAAAGTTCGGGATTACGTTGCCGATTCACCGACTGATCGAACGAACCGAAGCGGCCTACGAATCACGAGCCCAGTAAAAAGACACACGACTCCTTTCGGACCACGAACCAGTATCGGACGAGAATCCCCGGGGGACCGCCCGAAAGAGTGCATTTATCTGTTGCCCGGCGATATGAGTTGGTAATGTTTGACCCCCACGAGTCGGTACCAACGACTCCCGGAGCCGAGATCCCGAACCTCGACGTCGGTGACCCCTACGAGCCCCAACTCGGGCCGCTCCCCCAAAGTTCGGTCAGCGAGGCCGAACTCGAGAAGGTGACGAAAACCGGCACGACCATCGTCGGCATCACCACGCCCGATGGAGTCGTGATGGGCTCGGATATGCGGGCCAGTCTCGGCGGCCGGGTCGTCTCGAACAAAGACGTCCAGAAAGTCGAAGAAATCCAGGAGAACGCCGCGCTTTCGATGTCCGGGTCGGTCGGCGGGGCCCAGTCCTACATCCGCTCCCTTCGGGCGGAAGCCAGCCTCTACGAGGCCCGTCGAGGCGAATACATGTCGATCAACGCCCTCGCGACGATGGCAAGCAACATGCTCCGCGGCGGTCCCTTCTTCATGGTCGTGCCGCTCCTCGCCGGAATGGACGACGAGGGGACACACGTCTACAGCCTGGACCCGTCCGGCAGTTCCCTCGCCGACGATTACTCGGCCCAGGGGAGTGGGATGCCCTATGCCCTCGGCGTCCTCGAACAGGAATATTCGGATGACCTCACCATGGACGAGGCCGTCACTATCGCCGCACGCGCCGTCGACTCCGCCAGCGAGCGGGATACGGCAAGTGGAAACGGCATCCACGTCACGAAAGTGACCCGGGAGGCCGTCGACATCGTCGGTCACAAGGACATCGACGAAGTGCTCTGAACGGACGAAAGCGGGGTTAGTGGACTTCAGACGGCACCCGTCTCGACCACGTTCAATTAACGAGCATCTCGGCCAATTAAAAATGACGCCAGCAACGGCCAACTAAAAATTGCGCCCGCCGCGGCCACCTTCAGATGACACTCATTTCGTCGAGCCGGTCGGGCAGATACGTGTCAGTCACGAAATCGAGGCCGCGGGACGCAAGCGCCTGCTGTTCTGCCTTCTTCCCAATATCGAGCTGGAGTTCGATCTGTTCGGTCCAGAACTCCGTGCTGAATCGTGGGTCGTCGAGTTCGCTCTCTAAGGCGTTCACGTCCGAGTCCCCCAGTGGGTCGGTCGGCAGATCGTACTCCACGATGTCGACCGGTCGGATACCGACGAAGTCCGCTTCGGGAGTTGCCAGGTACTTGGAGAGGTGAGCACTCTTGATCGACCCGTAAGCCACAGATCCGTAAATCCGGTAGGACCAGGGGTCGCCGTCAGTAAAGACCGTTACCGGAAGCCCCAGATCGTCGTGGAGGCGCTTCGTGATGCGGCGGGTCGCCCTGGCGGGTTGCCCTTTGAGATGGACGATAATGGCGTTGTACTCGTCGTCGAACCCGTTCTCGATCAGCCGATCACGCATACCACCGGTCTCCACGGCCATCACGAAGTCCGCGTCGTGATCGAGGAACTCGATCGTGTCGGGATTGTTGGGAATCTGGTAGCCTCCCTCACCGACGTCCTTCTGGCAGTGAATCTCCCGATCACCGCGACGGGTCTGCTCGCGAAGGAAGAGTGGGCCCATCAGCGTCGCGCCGGACTCTTCTGGACGCATGTGGAAGTCCTCTCGCTTGACGCCCGAAACGATCTCGAGGTCCTCGATCAAACTGTCCGATTGGCCCTGGTCGTTGAACTGGGCTTCCTCCTCGTCCCAGGATTCACTGAGATAGTAGAGTTCCCGCAGGGTCGAAGAGCGGTCCTGATCGAGCTGGTCGGCCAGGAATTCGATCGTGAAAACCGCCTTGAGGAGTTTGCGGGCCCCGCGCACCGAGTTTGCACTTCGAGAACTTGTTCTGTCGCCATAGACCCAGACGCTGGCGTCCTCATCGAAGACGATGTTCGTTTTCGAGCGGGTCGGGACCTCCATGTGGGGGATCTCGCCCAGGTCGAACTGGTCGTAAAACTGTGCGGCCAAGTCGATCAATTTCGCTCTGGCTTCTGCGTCGCTCATTGTTCCACCGTCAATTTTGTCTCCTCGATGCCGGACACTTCGACATCGAACTCGGCCTCAGCACCGACTTCGTATTCGAGTGTTGCCTCACCCCCGCCTTCGACGACGGGTTTCCAGGTGAGGAAGTACTCACCGTCCATCTCGACCACCGACCCGTCACTCAGGTTCTCGGGTTCGACGGAGACGATCTCCGTAATCTCCAGGTCCGCGTTCGTCGAGCCGTGGTTCTCGACCTGGAGGCGAACGCTTCCGTCCTCGTGTTCGCGCTCGATTAGGACGTTGTTCATAATACGGGCCAAAGAATCGCTGACATCGACGGGGTCACGGTCCGTAATCGCCGAAACTTTCGCGGCCATCGTCGGGAGGATGTCCGCGATGACGTTCTGTTTCTCCCGGCGCTTTCGCATCGTTTCCCGGCGGTTGAGATGGGATTTGAGATCCCGGGCGGCCTCACGCAGAGCGAGTTCGAGTTCGTCCTCGATCTCCGGGACGTTCGCCAGGGCGTCTTTCGATTCGCTCGTAAAGGGCACGTTCGTCGAGGCGATGTGGATCATGATCACCACCGGACCCTGGGGAATGCCGTTGCCACCGGGTTGGTCGAGGCCGTAGTTCCGCCAGTTGATCCCCTTGACTACGTCGGTCATCGCACACGCGCCTCGCTGATAGACGAGTGGAACCCGGTTCGCAAAGCGCATGAGTTCCGCTGTAGAACCCTCCTCGATATCGCCACCATAGGCGATTCCCGCCTCCGCGATGAACGGGTCACCGCTGTGAACGTCCGCGTCACGGGTTGCCGCCGTGAAGAACTCGGCGTCGAACTCGCTCCGGAGCCCGGCCTCGATCTGCTCGGCCGTGATCGGCGAAAGACAGCTCGAGGGCGGGGCCATCACGTCCACCGAGGCCATCCCCGAGAGGAGATTGCTCGCGGCATCACGATTATCCGCGAGATCGCTTGGCGAGGGAAGCTCCGCCTCGACAGGGGCCATCGACGCCCACAGCGCGGTCAAGATGTTTTCTCGGGCGGTCTCCCCGAAGGTCTCATCGTCCATCTCCTCGGTGAGATCCGCGGCCCGGTCGACGGCCTTGCGCAATTGCTTTTTCGTGAACTGATCGCGGTCCACGTCGGCGATACGGTCCGCGAGTCGCTCCGCGAGGGCGTCTATCGCCGCATCGTCCTTTCGCTTCGTGGTTACGTCGTCGATTGTTCGATAGAGCGAGCCACGGCGATCGTTCGTGAGTGCTGTCCAGGCCGCTTTCGTTACTTTCTGCCGGACGGTGCTGCCAATGGCCCGCCCGGACTCCTCGGCGAGTGTATCTGCGACCTCGTGAACGATCATTTCGAGTTCGCTGTAACTCACGGGCGCTGCCTCACTCACTCGCTCCGTGAGTGTGTCGCCAAAGCGTCGTTCGAGGTCCCGGCCCTTGTTCGTCACCGCGTTCACGACCGCTCGGGCCAGGTTCACTTCCTCGTGGTCTTTTGGGGGCCGCCAGCGGAACTGCCGGCCGAATTCGCGATCTCTGAACGCGGCGATGATCTCGTCTGCAGTCTTCTGGCCCACCCGCGTGAAGGCGGTTTGCAAGAAACCCCGAATCGTCCTGGAATCGGTACTCGCGAGAATCTTGAGGAGGGTGCCGATCTCCACCCCGTGTGGGTGCGGGCGGATCTCCTCGGTTTCGGCTGGGAGGCTCGCCCCTTCGGCTCGCTCCGATTTGATGTGCCCTTCGGGCTCCCGAAGCTCGATCCGGGCGTGAGGATTCACGACCGCGGTGTGTTTGACGTAGTCGTGAAGCTGGGTTCGGGCCCGCATGTTCGCTTCCATGTCGAGTTCGATGCGGGTGCCGTGACTGCGATCCCAGGTCGTCGTTGACTCCGTGCGGATCTCTGGTTCGTTGTCGTCGGTGTCGATAACGAGTTCGAAATAGTGGGCCTCAGTTTGCCCTTCGGTCCGACTCGTGATCTTCGCCGGTTTCCCGGAAGTGAGTTGTGAGTACAGTACAGCCGCTGAAATGCCAATTCCCTGTTGTCCGCGGGCCTGCTCTCGTTTGTGAAAACGGGACCCATAGAGGAGTTTCCCGAAGACCTTCGGCAGTTCCTCGGCGGTAATCCCCGGCCCGTTGTCCTCGATGATCAGGCGGTAATGACCGTCGATCTCCCTGATCTCGACGTAAATATCGGGCAGGTAGCCCGCCTCCTCGGCGGCGTCGAGGGAATTGTCCACTCCCTCTTTCGTCGCGGTCACGAGTGCCCGGGCTTCGCTGTCGAAGCCCAGCATGTGCTTGTTCTTCTCGAAGAACTCGGCGATGGAGATCTCGCGTTGGCTTTCGGCCAACTCCTCCGCGATCCCTTCTCCAGCACCGAGCTGCGACTGGAACGACGTCATTCGATATGCTGGGATTTCCGCGTAGGAGGTAAAAGGGTCCCGGTGGCGGGGTGAAACTGAAACGTGGAAATCGGACGCCGGCAGGATTGTGTTTCGATGGTTGGCTGTTGCATCTCTCCGGCCTGATGTGAATATCCTCGCCATGGGAAACTGGCATTTTTCATGTACGGTCCACACTGGCCTGTCAGATTTATCGAAAGCCTGGATTAGGTGGGAGCATTCGACCCCCACGGATTTCCAAGGGTATAATGGAACGGGCACTCACTCCACCTGGTCCTTATTA
>CAZJZA010000008.1:0-17584 GCA_964550355.1 uncultured Halobacteriales archaeon | reverse complement strand
GTCTTCGGCCCCAATAGTCGTGGCCATCGGATTCGTCTCGTAGGTTACGTCGTAGTCCCCGAGCGCCTCGATTGCTGCTGCGACATCGGCTGCCATGTCCCCCTCGCGAACTGGTGAGACCGAGAGGAGTGCAAAGACAGTCATGCCATCATCTACGGGTTCCCGTCGGTTGAAGGTATGGGTCGGGTCGACTTCACGAGAGGCGCACGTATTTAGTGGTGACTGTCGAAACTGATCGCATGAAATCGCTCGTCTCCGACCTCATGGAGACTGACGTGGTTACCATCGGAGAAAATCGGAGTTTGGCGGACGTCGGGGCCCGACTATACGAGACGGGAGTTGGGAGTGTCATCGTGCAATCTGAAAAGGGAGTGCCGGTCGGAATTGTGACCGCCCAGGACATTCTTCGGGCGATCACCGAATCGAACCAGGTACTGTCCGATATCCCCGCGACCGAATACATGTCCCGCCCACTTCTGACGATCGAACCGGACAAACCCATTCGAAGTGCGGTCCGCCGGATGAACGAAGAAGGCGTCGAACAATTGGCAATCGTCGAGGAGTACGAAGTAGCCGGGATCGTCGCTCACTCGGACGTGATCAGTGCCTACGAATCGCTGATTCAGGCCGCCCACGAGGCCGAACAAAAGCCCGAGACGGATTAACGAAAGAGGGGAAAGCGTGGCGTCGCCAGATCAATCATCGTCGCCAGTCCCGGCTCACCATCCAGAACGCGGGGAATCGAATTCACCACGACCGCTGGAGTCGTCACGTCCCCGTGGAAGCCACCATCGACTATCACATCCAGATCGGGCGTTCCGGTGATCTCGATCTCATCGCGAGGGTTCTCCGCGCCGAGGTACATACTGAGATCCAGTTCGATCACGGCCTCGCCGTCGACGATGCCGGTGCCAACCTGATGAATCCCAGCGACGTCGCCCCGCTCGGCGGTGAAGTACTCACTTTCGGTGCGGGTCTCGGCCACGACCGGCTCGATCGTTTCCTCGATGGCTTCAAGCTCCCAGTTCAGTGCGGCTGCCAGCATCGCGATCGATTCCGGCAACCCGACGTGTCCCGCCTCGGGGGCGATTTCCGCGTTCCAGCGGTCCTCGGACAGCCCGGCCCCTACTTTCTCTTGTAACGGTTTGCGGCGCTGGCTCGCGTTTTGGACGCGCGTGACGCGGATCGACTCGACATTCTGGCACGGAGTGGTGAGCACGGCCGGAAACGTGTCCATCGCAAAGCCCGGATTGATTCCCGTTCCCAACACGGTTTGCCCGTGTTTGCTGGCGATCTCATCCAGTTCACTCGCTGCCTCCGGGTTGTGATACCAGGGATAGGAGAGTTCTTCGGTCGTGGAAATGACGTCAGCCCCCGCTGAAACGGCGGCTTCGATCTGTGGCCCGACCGCGGTGACCGAGGAGATGGCCGGGTGAAAGACCACGTCCGGTGACGCCGCAAAAGCGATTTCGGGTTCCGCTGTCACTTCCACACCGAGTTCCATATCGAGGTCCGCAACTCTTCCCAGATCTTCTCCGACCTTTTCGGGATCGATGTCGATAGCCCCGACGAATTCGACCCCTCGCTCGTGGGCGACCTGAACGATGCGTTTGCCGATCGGTCCGACGCCGAACTGGACTGCTGTCTGTGTCATAGGATGTTCTCTTTTTGGAGTTCGCTTCCTACCTCGCGGCTCGATTCGAGGAGGTCGTCGATCTGTGCTTCGGTCGTCTGATACGAGATACTTCCCATGTGACCGGGGAGATGGTAGTGTCCCCGGTCGATGAGCCGGTTGTGGAACTCGACGAGGGCCTCCCGGTCGGTCTCGGTTTCGACGCTTCCGACGTCGGTCAATGGCGCTTCCGGGTGTAAGTGGGGGACGAAAAGCGAACTCGTCCCAAGCACTTCGGCCTCGATCCCGAGATCTGCGAATATGTCTTCGAGGCCCGAACGCACGCGCTCGGCTTGCGATTCGGTGTATTCGTAGACCGGCTCGGATTCGATCACATCCAGTGTGGCCAGGCCCGCCGTAGCGGTCATCGGATTCATCGTGAAGGTCCCGCCGCCTGCCAACACGGCTTTTTCCGGTGGAACACCCCTTGGGCGTGTCGTCTCGAAGAACTCCGCCCGCCCGGCAACTCCCCCGATTGGGAGTCCGCCGCCGGCGACCTTCCCGAACGTGGTCAAATCAGGTTCGATTCCGACCCGGGCTTGATAGCTGCCGGGCGAGACCCTGAACCCGGTGACCACCTCGTCGAAGATCAACCTCGCGTCGCGGGCCGCCGTTTCCTCGCGGAGGAACTCCAGGAACGATCGGTCGCATTCGACCCCGCCTCCGGCGAGCAGCATCGGTTCGACGATGATGCCGCCCACGTCGTAGTTCTCGAACAGTTCGGTAACAGCCGCTTCGTCGTTTACGGGAAACGCGTGGACGTGATCCTCGACCCCAGGCGGGAGACCGGCGGTCGTCTGCGCATCGAACGGGGTGTGCACTGCCGCTGACAGGTCCGTGTTCCCACCGTGCCACCCGCCCTCGGCCTTGAGGATGTGATCTTTCCCGGTCGTCGCGCGGGCGATGCGGACGGCGTACATCGTTGCTTCGGTGCCGGAGGAGGTGAATCGAAGTCGTTCGGCTGCGGGAAAGACATCGAGGATCCGTTTCCCGAATTCCAGCCCGCGTTCGTTCGGGATTCCATAATGCAATCCGTCGGCGGCCTGCCCCTGGACGGCTTTGACCACGGCAGGATAGGCGTGGCCGAGGATGCTCGTCTGATGATTCATCCAGTAATCGACGTACTCGTTCCCATTCACGTCTCGAATCGTGGCGCCCGCCGCCGACTCGATGTAGAGTGGATGGGGCTCGTGGTACCGGATGTTGTGCGAGACCCCGCCGGGGAAGACCTCCGATGCGGCTTCGTGAAGCCGCTTGCTCCCCGACCGGTCACGTGTTTTTCGGTTGGTACTCCCTGTGCCCATGTTTTGGAATAACTCGGGGTTTCGCCATTACCTTTTGGTCGTCTCCAGAACGGAGACCCTTTCGCCAGTACCTTTTTGGCCGTTTCCAGAACGGAGACCCTGTCAGGTTGTCGACGGTCCGAACCGTGGCCGAGGCGTGTAAACCTTAGTAGCCACCGGCCGAAGTGTCCGCATGGCCGTTCCATCCCTCTCCCTCGGACTGTCTCTCGCCGTCGCCTTCGGAATCGGGGCGATAATCGGGATGGAACGCGAACAGAGCGATTCTGCCGGGGTGTACGCGGGAAGTCGGACCTTTCCGCTGTTCGCCCTGTACGGCGCGCTCGTCTATGCCTTCTTTCCGGCCGGGTTCCCGATCGCGCTTCTCACCATCGCCCTTCCGCTTACTGTCGCGTACACCGGCAAGGCCTACCTGAAGGAGGACCTGGGGCTCACGACCCTCGCTGCCAGCCTGGTTACGGTCGTTCTCGGGGCGATGACCACCCACTCGGAGCAGGCGATGATCGCGGCGATCGTCATCACCGGGGTCGTCGTGGTGTTGCTCTCCGCGAAGGGGCGGATCCACGGAGTCGCCGACAGTATTGGCGAAGACGAACGCCGGGCGAGCGTGAAGTTTATCGTCGTCGTCCTGGTCGTACTCCCCTTGCTCCCCGACCGGAGTATGGACGTCCTCCTGGGACTCAACCCGCGCTACGTCTGGTTGATGGTCGTCTTCGTCTCGGGCCTTAGTTTCGCGGCCTACCTGCTGGGAAAGACGATCGGGGCCCGTCGGGGCATCGTCCTGACCGGGGTCCTCGGTGGCTTCGTCTCCTCGACGGCGACGGCAATGTCGATGGCCGAGCGAACGAGGGCGGCTCCAAAACTCTATCACGTCACGGCGTTTTCCGCGGTCATTGCGTCAGTGGTGATGTTTCCACGCGCGCTCGTGGAGGTCGCCGTCATCAACCCGGGGCTTTTACCGCTCGTGATCGTTCCGCTCGGGGCAATGACTATCGCCGGGACTGCGATCGGTTTCCTCGTTTACTGGCGTGCCGAAATCGATCACGACGTCGATACGAAGCTCAAAAACCCGTTTCACCTCCGGACGGCGCTCGTCTTTGGGGCCCTGTTCGCGGTCGTCTTGCTGGTTTCGGAGTATGCGAACGCCTGGATGGGCGTCTCCGGGGTGTACGGCACGGCATTCGTGTCTGGGCTCGCGGACGTCGACGCGATCACGCTCTCCCTGAGCACCCTCTCTGCCAAAGGGGAGATTTCTGCGGAGGTCGCGACCACCGGAATCGTCATCGCGGCGATTGCCAACACCGCCGTCAAAGCCGGGATTACCTGGGTACTTGGGACCCGCCAGCTCGGACGGCTGGTGACGGTAATTCTTGGAACCGTGGCGGTTCTCGGCATCGTGATCGTTCTCATCATGTGAATAACTCTGCGCCAAGGGGCCAGGTCGGGGCAGGGGCTACGGGAACCGCAACGCCGATTGTGCCCGCTCCCTGATCTCAGACTAACTGATGGCAGCCGAGCATATTTCGGAGCACTTCGATGAGATCGGCGAGTATGACTCCTCTGCACTGTTCAAACCCAAGATCCCGGCACTGGTCGTGAGCAACAGCGAGGCGACCGGGTCGAATATCATGACCGCCTCGTGGTGGATGCTCGCGGGCTATGACCCGTTCCGGTACCTGCTTGCCGTGAGCCAGAAGAGTTACACCCACGAGATCATCGAAGCCAACCCAGAGTTCGTGATGGCGGCCCCATCGACCGAGTTGGTAGACGCTCTTACTCTCGCCGGGATGGTAAGCGGCCGGGATCTCGATAAGATCGACCATCTCGACCTGGAGACCGTACCTGGACAGTCAGTCGACGTCCCGTTACTCGCCGACGCGGTCGGAAACATCGAACTCAGCGTCCTCGAAGACTTTGCTTTCGAGGGTACGACGTATTACATGGCCGAAGTGGAGCATGCCTACGTGACTGACGGGGGCATGGACGGTCGCCTGCTCTCGCTCGATTCGGACATCCTCGCGTACATGGGAAGTGACTGGGCCGACGAAGACGCGAACTCGAAACATCGTTATTACGCCGAACTGTCGCCGGAGAATCTGAAATCCTTCCCTGGCGATGCCGTGATCGATTCGCTCCCCGAGGATATGCGAGAACAATTCGTCGAGTAACCGGGCGCTCTTTTCACCGATTGAGACGGAACACCACTTATACGTCGAAGGCTTCCGAATCCAGATCAAATGGCCCTCGAACTCAGTCTCAGCAGTTACAAAGCGGATATCACTCGGCCCCTGATGACGGGCGAAATCGAGCCCGAAGGAATCGATTTGACGACGGTCGTCGAGTATCCACCCCGTCGGCATCGACGTTTTTTCAGACATGGGGAGTTCGACATCGCGGAGGTTTCACTCGCCTCCTATCTCTCTGCGCAGGCCGACCCGGAGCGGTATCCGTTCACGGCGATCCCGGTGTTCCCGGAGCGGAAGTTTCGTCACTCGTTTCTTTACAAACACGCTGATACCGATCTCGACCATCCCCGAGATTTGACGGATGCAGCGGTTGGCATTCAATCCTGGCAGACGACCGCCAACGTCTGGATTCGCGGGGCATTGCAGGACCAGTACGGCCTCGACCTCGAATCGATCACCTGGTATCGCCGTCGCGAGAACGACGCCGAGATCGATATTCCGGACAGATTCGACGTCCGTCCGCTCCCGGACGCCTCGAATCCCGACGCCGTCGAAGAGACGGGGGAGTTCGAGACGGCGCTTCTCACGGGTGAACTCGACGCGGCGATGGACCCGGCGGGGTCACTGTTCAATACCATCGTCGAGTCCGAGACGGCCGAACTCTTCTTCGACGATCCCATCGCCGAGGAACGGGCCTACTACGAGGAAACCGGCATCTATCCGCCGATGCACGTGGTCGCGATCCGCGACGAGATCCTCGAGTCTCATCCCTGGGTGGCCGTGAACCTCTTCGACGTGTTCGTCGAATCGCGTGACCGCTGTTTCGAGCGCAACGAAAGCCCCTCCGCGAAAACCTCCCTCGCGTGGTCACACCTGTATCGGCACGAACAGCGGGACGTGCTGGGCGAGAACGCCTGGGAGTACGGGCTCACGGAGCGGACCAGACACGAACTCCGGACCTTCAGCCGATACGCTTACGAGCAGGGACTGACTCCTCGGGAGTACGATCCCGAGGAACTGTTCTTCGAGACGACGCTCGAACTGCAAGCCTGACGGGGCAATGTATCAGGCGGCCTCCTCGGCTCGATCCGCCATCAATCCGGCTGCGTGCTCGGCCCAGTCGCCCCAGAGGAACCCGGCGGTCACGATGACGGCCCAGACGACGAAACTCGAGACGAGTCCCAGGTAAATTCCGGGGAGTCCCCACCCGAACGGGATGGCGAGGACGTAGGAGAGTCCCAGCATGAATCCGAAGGTGCCGATGGCCCGGGCGTAAAACGGCGTGCGGGTATCACCGGCCCCACGGAGACTGCCGGCGAAAGGCGAGAAAACGCCAAAGGCCAGCATCGAGACGCCGAAGAGTTTCGTGAACACGATGGCGTACTCGAGGGTCTCCGAATCGTTCGTGAACACGCTCGCGATGGGGCGGGCACCAAACACGAGGACGGCCCCGGCGAGACTGAGCGTCAGGATGCTCAACGCGGCGATTGCAAAGCCCGTGTATCGGGCTTCGTCAGGGTCGCCCTCGCCGAGTGCCTGACCCACCAGAATGCTCGCCACGGTGTTGATCGCCCGATAGATCGGGCCCGTCAGTTGCTGGTAGATCCGGCGACCAATGTGATAGGCGGCAGTGACTTCCGTGCCGAAGAGGAGCAGCAATGCGTTAAATGGAAAATTGGCGATCGAGGTACTCATTCCCTCGGCGAAGTTCGGAACGCTAATCTCGACGAGTTGCCGGGTTATCAAAAGCGAGCGGGGGCGGGCAAAGCCCGGGTCAGTGAACGGACTGGCGATCGCGATCACGATGGCGAGGGCTTCGACGGCCCGTGCCAGAAGCGTCGCGAGGCCGATCCCGACGATTCCCAGTCTGGGCGCCGGGCCGATGCCCAGCGCGAGTATCACCGTCGCGATGGCATTGAAAAAACTCGCCCCACCGTTGACGACCATCGGCGTGAAAGTATCGCCAGTCCCCTGGAGCGATCTGGCTCCGACGAGCCCGACGATCCGGAGCGGGGAGGCAACGAGAATGAGGGTGAGATACGTGGCCCCGAGTTTGACCACCTCCAACTCAGCCCCCAGCACGGCGATGAAAAAGTCAGAAAAAGCCAATCCGAGCACGGTCAACGGCAGGCCGACGAGAAAGCCCAACAGGATGGCCTGGGTGATCGCTCGATTTCGGGTGATCCGCGCCTCCCGACCGGTGTCCTGGCTGGAGATGGCGATCGACCCCGCCCCGAGTCCGAGGCCGATTCGTAAGGGGATCTGCCCGTAGAGGTCCGCGAGCCCGATAGCCGTGACGTAGGCCGGGGCGAACAGGCCCGCGACGACGATGTCCACGGTCCGCATCAGCGTGGTGAAGCCGTGCATGACGGTAACCGGCCAGGACAGCGAGAGGGCTCGGCGCCAGAGGCTCCAGAGTCGGCCCCGGTCGATCCGGTCCATCATTCAAGTGTCAGCCACGCTGTAACCGCTCGATTACGGTGGCGAGCGGCGTTACGTCGGCGTATTTCATGTCCATGTCGAACAGCGATACCTCGTGAGAGATCACGGATCGGTCCGCGACGCACTCCGGCGGGACGATCATCCGGAAGTTGCTCGAATGGCCGTCGACCACTGTGGCCCGGACACAGCCGCTTGTGGTCATCCCGGCGACGATCAGCGGGTCGGTCCTGTAGTAGTGAAGCAGATTCGAGAGATGGGTGTCGAAAAAGGCACTCGCCCGGGGGCGCTCGAAAACGAACTCGGACTCGCGGGGTTCGAGTTCGGAAACAATTGTATCGAGATCGGCGAGCCACTCCCGGCGCTCCGGGTCTGGTTCGGGATCATCGGGTACTTTCGTCGGTTTCTGGTAGTCTTCCGGATAGGTCCCTGCCGCCGTCGGCGTCGTGTGGAAAATCGGAACGTCGGCCTCGCGGGCCGTCTCGAGGAGGGTCGCCGTTCGTTCGACCGCGGGTCGACCGACTTCGGGTCGCTCCTCGACGAAGGCCTTCGTCATGTCGACGACGAGGACGGCCGGGTTGTCTCCCCATTCGACCCGTGGGGCGGATTCGCCATCCGTCTCGAAGTACTGGCGATCCGATTCGGGGATGACCTCCGGCACGTACGGCGTCATATGTACTCGGGTGGCCAACGCGAACAAGAACGTTTCCCTCGGCTCGTTCTCCTCATCGATTCAATCCCCATCGATCTGATAAAATGTGATTCCCTGGACGCGAAACAGGAGCAGGACGAGGAGTGTCAACCCAATGAAGATCGTCGAAATCGCCGAGACGAGTTCGAGATTGGCGCTCTTCGTCCAGAGGTTGAACACGGTGACCGGCAGCACCTCGGTGCCGGTCGTGTAGGTCATGATCGGGATCGTAAGGAGCTGGAAGATGTGAATCAGGAGATAAAACCACAGGACTGCGGTGGTGTTTTTGAAAAGCGGAAGGAGGACCTCGCGCATCTGCTGAAGCCAGGAAGCGCCGAACACCCGCGCAGACTCTTCGAGTTCGGTGTGAATCTGAACGATATTCCCGACGGCGATTCGCGAGGAGACCGGGATGAATATGATGATACTCCCGATCATGATGATCCACAACGTGCCGTAAATGTCCAGCAGGCCGTGAAGCTTGCCGACCCACAGAGACGTAAAGATCAGTCCTGTCCCCATAATGATGCCCGGAACGGCAAGCGGTGAGAGCGAGAGGAACTCGACTACGCCCCGGAACCGATAGTTGGTTCGTTCGGTGAAATAGGCGGTCGTCACGACCAAACCCGTCCCGAGCGTCGCCCCACCGACGCTGATGACGACGCTGTTGAAAAAGGCCCGTCGCAAACGCGAGTCGGTGACAGCCTCGGCGAAATGAGCGATCGTCAAGTTGGACGGATCGACGTTGCCAAACCACACGCCGTGGAGCGCAACGAGCACCATCACCACGATCGGCAGGATCCAGACGACAAAAAGGACTACCCAGATCATTCCGGCGATCGGCCAGCGCCACTTTCCGAGATCCCAGATTTGGGGCTTTCGACCCCGGCTCGTGACCGTCATGAAATCCTCCTTCCGTGCGGTTATTTTCCGGTAATACCACACGAGCACGGCGGTGATGACGATGAGGCTGAAGGAGAGGGCGGCTGCCTCGCCGTATTTCGGGGGTGCCCGAAGGTTCACGGACGCCCAGATAGCCGTGGCGTACACGTCGAACCCCTCTCTGGCCCCCAAAATTGCCACGACCGAGAACTCGCCGAGCCCGCGAAGGAAGGTTACGAGCGTCGCCGAGAAGATCGCCGGCACGATCAGCGGAAAACTAATCGACCGGACGGTCCGAACGAGGCTCGCTCCGTGGATTCGACTGACCTCCTCGAGGGCCGGATCCATGTTCTGCAGCGCCGGAGCCGTGAGCAAGTAAAAGGTCGTGACGGCGTTCATTCCCACGATAAACACGATTCCCCATCCGCTGAAAATGTTGAAGGGAGCCGTCTCGAGCCCGAACGCGTTCATCAGGTGGGTCATCACGAGGCCGTTGTCGGGACCGTACGTGGCGATGTACATGATCGCGTAGATGTACACGGGAACGGCGTAAGGCGAGATCAGGACCAATTCCATCGCCCCTTTCGTCGGGAGGTTCGTCCGGACGAGCAGCCAGGCAAAGGAGAGCCCGAATCCCATCGCGATGGCGGCCATGCCGGCGGCGACGAAAAGTGAGTTCGAGAACAGGCCAAGGACGTCGTAGGCCCCTTCCAGGTACACCGAAACGTAGTGAACAATCGTGAACGTCCCGCTGAAATCTCCCGGGTACCCCGACCAGACACTCGCCCAGAGGAGGAAGACGAGCGGGATCAATACCAGCACCGCCGTCGAGAGGACGGCCGCACCGAGAATCACTCGCTTTTCGAGATCCCGACCGATTGGGTTAGAGGCCCAGCCCACGACTTTTGTGGGAAGACGACTAGTTAGTCCGGAGTGCATCCGGGAGGCAAACCGAAAGAGGGACGAGAAAACGGACATCACACAGACGCGTCGTAGACCTTCATCGCGCCCGGTCCGAGCCGAATCGCGACTTCTTCTCCGCGATCGAACTGGTGGTACTGTTCTGATTGGACGATCACGTTGGTATCGGTGTCCTCGATCCGGACGGTGACTTCATAGAGGTCGCCCAGGAGTCCCTCGGCGATGACGGTTCCCCACAGTTCGATCCGGCGCTTGTCCGTGGAACTAACCCGGCCGATGTCGATTTCGGTTGGTCGCAAGAAGCAGTGAATCGCCGCTGAATCGGGCGTGGCGGTGACGTTGTCAACACTCGAAAGCGGGAACGTTCCCAGATCGGTCTGGACGACGTAATCGCTGTCCTCGTCGACGATCTGGCCCGTAAAGCGGTTCCACTGGCCGACGAACTCCCGGGTGAACGTCGAACCAGGTCGCTGGAACAGGTCCGCGGGAGGCCCGCGTTCGACAATTTTGCCACCGCGCATGACCAGGACGCGGTCGGCCAAGTAGAAAGCCTCCTCCTGGTCGTGAGTGACGTACAACATGCTGACCCCGAGTTCGTGTTGCAATTTCTGGAGTTCGTATCGCATGGTCGTCCGAAGTTCCCTGTCGAGATTGCTCAGCGGCTCGTCCATCAACAACAGTGCTGGATCGTGAATCAGCGATCGGGCCAGGGCAGTACGTTGTTGTTGCCCCCCGCTCAGGTCGGTCGCCGGAGCGTCTTTCAGATGCCCGATTTCGACCAGGTCGAGCATCCGTTCGACCCGGGATTCGTATTCGGTTTTGGGGACGTCATGATCGGCGTGCTTTAAGGGGAAGACGACGTTTTCGTACACCGTTTTGTGGGGCCAAATGGCGTAGTTCTGATACACCATCCCGACCCCTCGCTTTTCTGGTGGGGCGCTGATCGAACCGTTTTGCACGATTTCGCCGGCGATCGTGATTTCCCCGCGCTGGGGGGTTTCGACACCGGCGATACAGCGGAGAATCGTCGTCTTTCCACAGCCGCTCGGACCCAGAAGCGCCACGATCTCGTCTTCGGCAATTTCGAAGCTCACCGCAGAGAGCACCTGCTCTTCGCCGAACTGTTTCGAGAGGTCGGTCACCTCCAACTGGGCCGTCTCTGGGTGTGGCATTTTACAGGTTCGTTGGGACCTGTTCTTACAGGGCGATTACTTCTTCGATTGCCTGTTCGCCGATCAACGTCTGCTCGCGTTCGTCCCAGAACGAGACGCGTGTCACGTCGGCCGACAGGAGTTGCTCCATGTATGGATCCGGATCTTCCGCTGTATAATCGAGGTCAAGTCGGCCGGGGGCGAGTTCGCCCGCGTCGTGAACCATCCGTCGCTGGACGGCTTCTTCGACGGTGGCGCTGACGAAAAACCTCGCAGCCCACGGGTTCGGTGCCTCGTTGTTGATCGCCAGATGTCCGGAACTCATCAGCGCCTGAATACCCTCCGGGAAGTGGATCTCCACCGGGAAGTCGTTGGCCACCCGCTGGATCGTCCACGGGAAGTTGTAAAACATGAACGGCGCGTTCCCCTCACCGATCGCCCGAGCGCCTCGGGTGTGGCTCTCGATCCCGGAGAAATCGAGGTGGGCATACATCTCTTCCATCCAGGTCATCGGATCCATGTCCAGTTCGTTTGCATGGTGGTCGATGATCCACCCCATCCGGTTGGCGACGATGTAGGAGGGAAGGTACGTTCTGACCCCGGCGAATTGTTCCTCGAACAGGTCGTTCCAGTTTTCTGGAATATCGAGTCCTTCTTCCTCGAAGACCTCAGGGTTGATCGCCATCGCGGTCGAAGGGCCGCCGTTGTACGTCGAGACGTACCAGGGCTCGGTCTGGGCGTCATCGAGTACGTCGCTGAACCAGTAGTCCTCGTTGAGACCGACTTCGTAGTACTTCCCGATCGCATCTTTTCCTTCCTGGTGGATGCGGTCGTTCAGGTCGGAGGCCTGGGTGATGATGTCTGAATGATCCCGATCCGCTTGTCGCTCCTGGATGATCCGTTGGGCGATGTCGCCGCCGTCGCTGACGGTTACCTCCGGTTCGAGATTCGTCCCGAACTCGTCGTTGATTACGGCCACGAGATCTTCCCACGCCTGGGGTGTCCCCGCACCCGCGTAGATTGTGATCGTTGATCCATTCTCGACCTGTTCGGCGAGTTCCTCGGTCGTCCACGGTTGTTCCGGGCCTTCTGTCGAGCCACCCTCTGGGTCGTCGTCGGCTTGGCTCGACCCGAGAAGCCCCGAACAGCCACTGAGCGTGGTAAGAGCGGCTGCCCCGCCCGCCATGAGCGCCCCCCGTCGGGTTGTCGAGAAGGTCCGTTTCGATTCCGACTGCCAGTCCGAACTGGATTCAGGTGACTCCATTCTCATCTAGGGTTTCCCCAAGAGGGGGATAACGGCTCACCTGAATAATGCACTCTATTATAAACGATCGGCCGTGTCTGTCACTAATCGGCAATTGGCACTCGATGCCGATTCACAAATTGCTTGATCCGTACGGCGGCCCGCTTCTCATCCAAAGCGGCCCGTGTGCAGATGTTCGGTCGCGAAGATTTCCTCCACGTCGTACGGCTCCGGAATGATCTCCTGGTTCGCGGCGTACTCGAGCATTTTTTCGAGGGTCGTTACGTTCTCCGGGGTCATCCCGTTCTCCCACGGGTCCTCCCCGAGCAGCTCCTGTTGGCGTTCGAGGTAGTTCCCGGACCAGACCAGCGGAAGCCAGCCGGTCTTCTCGAGGCTGTCCAGACTGAGCTGTTTGGCCTTCTCGAAGGCGTCGTAGAGTTTCTGGGCGATCCACGGGTGAGCCCCGAGTACCTCGTCTTTTACGACCACCGCGTGCATAATTGGGAAGATCGAGGTTTCGCGGTAGTAGTTTTGCTCGGTAGCGACGGGGTCTTCGAAAATCCGTTCGGCGTTGTCGGCCCGCAGCCGGACCGGATGAAAAACCGCGTCGAGTTGCTCGGTTTCGAGCATCTGTTCGAGTTGGTGGCGACTACCGGATTTTTCGATGTACTCCACGTTGTAGGCGTCGAATTCACCGAGATCGACGATTTCCGAGCCGGCCGCGTGCCAGTTGACCGACGTCGTATCGAGCCCGTGGCGCTCGCGGGCGATTCCGCGCTGCCAGATGCCCGTCGTCGTTTGCCAGTTGACGATGCCGACGTCCCGCCCTTCGAGGTCGGAGAGATCCTCGATCCCTGCCCCGATCCGCTTGTACATGTAGGAGTGCCGGAAGCGCCGCCAGGGAAAGATCGGCAAGGCGGTGAAGGGGAACTCCCGGTCGCTCGCGCGGGTGGCGAGGTACGACCCCATCGAGAGTTCGCAGGCGTCGAATTCCAGGCCGTCGATCATCCGGGTGAACCGCCGCGGGTGGGGTTTGAAATCGACGGTCGTCAGGTTGACACCCTCGGGTTCGACACGGCCGTCCCAGAGGGCTTTCGTCCACTCGTATTCGGAACCAGCGAGGGTGATGTCGATGCTCATGACTGGAATTTCGGATAATAAATCGCGGGCGTCTCGTGGTTGGGGAGTGTGAGTTCTCGGGTCGATTGGGCCGGCGAGAAACGCTGGCCTCCGGTCACGACATCCATGGGTCGCGTTTTCGGCGGGTCGTATTAGAGGTTGGTCCGATTAGCGAGGTCTCGGATTGGGGGTGAGAATCGTGCCCGACTCAGCACTCCGCAGGGCCCAGATCCCCGAAACAGCCTAAACGCTTACAAAATCAGCCCCCGAAGAACACAGTAGTTGCCGAGGGGACGCGTACCGACTCGGCCCGGGACAGCCACCCCACGGGAGGGACTTCCATGAGTGACCCTGACTACAAAGAAGACGCCAAAAACCTGGACAGTTCGACTCGACAGTACATCTACGACCACGCGCGGGAGTACGGCGGGCTGGAGGAGCAGCCGATTCCCGCATTCGTCGACCGAATGGTCACGGAGGTAAAAGCGGGCGCAGACGAGTACTTCGACATGACCGATCTTGGTTTACGACAGGCGATATTGGAAGAGGTCTCAAAGGCTGTCGAGTCGATGGCGGAAGAAGGGTACGACGAGAATTTTTGAGAGAACGATCTGGACTATTCAATGAGCTTGATACAGAGTCGAACCATCCGCTCGCGATTGCATTTCGCCCAGCGGATCACCCAAACTGTTTTATCCGCCGATGGCGAACTGCTACTCGAGATGGCAACACAGGATAGTGAGGACTCGGTCGACCTCGACGAGGATCTCGCCGAGACCCTCGACGACCGTGCAGCAGACGTTCTGCAAGGGGATTTTGTGACCCCCGAGGAACACGCTGAACGCCGTTCCGAGTAGTCTAATTTTGATGGGTTACGATTTCGTCATTCACACTCGAGCCAGTGACCAGCTTGCGGACCTTCACTGGGAGACCGACCAACGTATTCGGTCGAAAATCGAGCAAATGGCAAACGACCGGTGGCGCGACATCACGGATTATGACGTTCAGAAAATCCGAGGGACGAAACACGACATCTACCGAACTCGGATTGGCGGATATCGGGTGTTTTTCCCTGTTGGAATCGCCCTACGTGGCGATCCTTCACGTTGATTCGAGAGACGGTGCCTATCGTAACGTCAGTGTATTAGACGAGCTGGCGGATGTTTTCTGAATTATCCCAACTGGGGCATCTTTGCAGCGAGATTGCGCCTTGTTAGCAACAATTGTCTCCTTCGGGCGGCCATTGACAGGCATCGCCGGTCGTTAGCTCGTTTTCCTCGATATAGGTCGAGAGACACGCATAGTTGCAAAAGTACGTCGGCGACCCGCAGTTCTCGGTGCAATCACGGACACAGATGGGATCGTGGTTGAAGATCTGTGACCCACAATAGGCACATGGTTCGTTGGCTGGGGGAGTCGAAACTGTGGTGGTGGACATAGCCGAATACGAGGAGTTCATCGAACAAAACACTTCGCCCGGTGGTGTGAAATTCCCAATCTGTCCCCTTGTCTCGGTTTTCGCCCCTGGATTCTCGACCCTGGATTTGATCTCCCAGCCGAACGAAAAAACGTCTCAGAAACGGAGACGTCGGTGAAAATCCACTCAATCGACCCCGAAAATCGATTGCTGAGGACCGAAGAGAATCCCTTCTTATTGACGCCTTGTGATAGCCCGGAGTCACTTGATATACAAATTCCGCACCCTGTACACAGTGTACGCTGCTGCCAGTACCATCAGCAGGGCAGCAATCAAAAACACGACCTGATCGGTCCGCACCCACCCGACAGCGAACACTGACAAAGCGAGTAAAAAGAGGACGAGGGGGGCAACGTCCACCAAAAGCCGCTTGCCTTTCATGGGAGTCTCCCCTTATTCGCATCGAAAACCGTCTTCGAGTTGTGTTCACTCACCATACGCTCAGGAAACCACTGAACAAGTTCAGGTCTTCGGTCTTGGGTTAACTAAGGCACCCTCGCTTTCCTGCAGGATTCGGGACAATCGAAAACAGGCCTCAGTTGGTAGAATAAGGCGTCTCTACTTGAATCAAGGAGGTGATACCGTCTCGTCCGTCTCGATGGGCGCGCGGATGATATTCCCCTACTCGGTCCACGAGCCGTCGTAATTCCTTACATCATCGAAATCGAGCAATTCGTGGAGGACGAACCATTCGATCGAGGAACGTTCGCCGACTCTGCAGTAGGTAATCACTGACTGGTCCTCGGAAATTCCCACGTCCCGGTAGAGTTCCAGCAGCTCCTCGGGAGATTTGAACGTGCCGTCCCCGCTGAGGACCGAGGTCGTCGGGACGTTTCTCGCGCCCGGAATGTGTCCGCCGCGCTGGGCAGTTTCCTGCAGTCCCTCGGGCGCGATCACCTCGCCGGTGAACTCCTGCGGGGACCGGACGTCCACGAGCGGGACCCCAGATTTGATCGCCTGTTCGACGTCGTCCTTGTACGCCCGGATGCCCTCGAAGGGGCCGGAACTGTCGTACTCCCGCGCCGGAAACGACGGGGTTTCGGTCGTGAGGGGGTAGTCATACTCGACCCAGTAGGGTTTCCCGCCGTCGAGGATCCGGACGTCGTCGTGGCCGTAGTACGTGTACTCCCAGTAGGCAAAGAGCGCAAACCAGTTCGGGACGCGTCCGCCGCCGTAAATGACGAGCGTGTCGTCTTCGGTGATCCCGGCCGTCCCGTTGAGCGTTTCGAACTCGCCCTTCGAGCGGACGTCGCGGGTGACCGGATCGCTCAGATCCTCTTCCCAGTGAAAGAAGGACGCCCCCGGAATGTGCCCGGCGTCGTAGGGCGTGTACTCGGATTCGTCGGTCACCGTTGGATTGTTGACCTCGAGCAATCGGTACCCGGAGTCGGGATTCCGAAAGTCATCTAGGTGCAATGTGACCCAGTCCGCGTCGACGAGCGAGGGATTGCTATCGATTGTCATGCAGACAAACACAGGCCCGGGAGCAGTATATCAATTCGAGTACTCGCTCCGGACCGGCGTCTCGAACGGAGTCAGCGTGGCTCTCCGGCCGGAATCCGGGGTCTCTCGGCTGAATGCGCTGGTCTCGGGGCCGAAGGGACCGTCCCGGAAAACGGCAACAGTCACTGATTCCGTTTGCAGCACACCGGAGTCGGTCCGCGTCAAAACCCCCACGTCCTCGCCAAAATCGGCTGTTATTGCCGCTGCCTTCCGGCCTGTGATCGCTTTGCACGCGAAATCGGAGGATGTATGGCCCATTACCGGCAACTTTCTCTGGTATCCGGCGGTTACCGCACCGCTGGCCGCGATCGGAACAGGTGACTGAAAGGCCCCGCTATCCGGACACCTCGATGGGATCACCCGGGAAATCTATGACAGGAGAGGAGACGAACGACGACGAGGCCCACCTTGCAGACGTTCCAGACGGTTGTGGGTGTGCGGAGATGTGGGAACTGCTCTCCGAGCAACGCGGCGAAGGAACGACTGACGAGGACGGCTCGTGACACGCGCCGCCGGCCGCCGGGGCCCCAGTGGGCGACTCGCCCGGGGTAGAATTTTGGGTCCGGAGCCAGAGTAACGAATAATGGGCGACCCGGAACGGGAGCGGGACTCATCGCGGCGCGAACCCACCGGCGAGCCCGTGGTCCGGGGCGATCCCGCAATTGCCGGCTCGCGGGCGGCGGCGGCGATCGAATTCGACCCCGGCGACCCGAAGAGCCTCGAGACGGCGACCGGAATCGTCCGGGCGTTCGCCCGGCAGGTCGAGGAATTCTCGCAGTACGAGATCCTCCGCGGCGCGGCAGCGGGGGCCACCCTCGTCCCGCGCGTGGCCTCCTACAGAGCGGCGTCGGAGCGGGTCGGCGACGGGGTTTCGATCAACTTCCTGCGGAAGTGGACCCGGGTGCACGACCTGCCGATCGAGATCCGGCGGTGCATCGAGCTGGGTGACATCGTTCCCTCTGCGGCCCAGCACGTCGCCCGGCTTGAGGGGGAAGAGCG
>CAZJZA010000007.1:0-17934 GCA_964550355.1 uncultured Halobacteriales archaeon | reverse complement strand
GTCACGGAAGTCTTCGGGACAGCCGCTTGATTTCCGGGTTCCAACCCCTACTGCCGGGCTCTGACTGGTTTTCTGGAGGCAACATCGGCCGAGTTCCGGGTGCCGAAGTGATTCGATACCATGCCTCATTTGTGTGTGAATCATCGGCGCATGACAAACACTGAGTCACCCAAAAATACGGGTCTCACGCGAACTATCGCAAGAATCAACGTTTATGGTGGGGCAAATCTAAGCCCCGAGTGTTACGAATCCACTTATGAACCCATGGATCGCTGTCGGCATGTTGGCGCTTGTCGCGATACTCATCATCGCGGCAATGATGGGCATATCGATGCTGTTACGCCCCAGCGTGCCGGAACAAAGCAAACGGACGACCTACGAAAGTGGGGAGGTACCGACCGGCAATACACATGTTCGGTTCAACATCCAGTACTACATGGTCGCGCTGTTGTTCCTCGTCTTCGACATCGAGACCGTGTTGATATTCCCGTGGGCTTCCATCTATCGGGATATCGTTGGCACCGAAGGCCTGGTCTGGGCGCTGGGACCGATGGTCCTGTTTATCGCCATCTTGATCGTCGCGTTGGCCTGGGCCTGGCGCAACGGCGCGCTCGGCTGGGTCCGAAATCCGAAGTACGAACGGAGGATGTCCAGACATGAGTAGTGATCAGCCACGAGACGACATTCTCGAGCCTGCCACACCTTCGACGGACACCCGGGACACCCGGATCGGCGAAGGGGTGGACAACCGGTTCAACTCCAGACTTCGCGAGGCGCTCGGTTCGACGCCGTTTATCTTGACGAAGCTGGACAAGTTCATGAACTGGGCCAGGGGCTCCTCGATGTTTATGCTGCAATTCGGTATCGCTTGCTGCAGCATCGAGATGATGCATAGCTACTCGGTCAAACACGATCTCGATCGGTTCCACTCGGGGGTTCCACGTGCGTCCCCCCGTCAGGCTGACGTGATGATCGTCCCGGGGACGATCGTTTCGAAATTCGCCCCGCGGATGAAGCGGGTGTACGACCAGATGCCCGAGCCGAAGTTCGTCGTGAACATGGGCAACTGTTCGGCCTCGGGAGGCCCGTTCCAGGAGGGCTATAACGTCGTCAAAGGAGCCGAAGAGATCATTCCAGTAGACATCCACGTTCCCGGCTGTCCGCCACGTCCGGAGGCACTGGTTTACGGCATCGTGAAACTTCAAGAACGTATCGCAAACGGCGAATCCTCGCCGGTAACGGTCAAACCCTACGAACTCGAGGAGTTTGGCGACCTCGAACGCGACGAAATTGTCGAGTCCTTCTCCGAGGACATCGACGAAGAAACACTTGTCATGCGGTACAACTGGGCTGATTCGCCATGAGCATGCAGGACGAACCCGAGACGGACGAGACGACATCCGAGTCAGAAGCCACAGAACCGGGTGCAGTAGATTACGACGCACTCGAGGAGGCACTCGGCGATAGCGTCGTGGACCGGGAAACACATCTCAACGCGGAGGCCTTCGTCGTTCGCGGCGACGCCGTCACGGACGCATTATCGACGCTGAAGGCACAGGGATTCGATCATCTGGCCAGTGTGACCGGTCAGGATTACGAAGATCGGTACGAATCGATCTATCATCTCCGGCAGTTCGATGACGCACAGGCAGAAGTGAGCGTCGTCGTTCCGACACCGCGGGACGATCCGAGTCACGAGAGTGCGACAACAGTCTACTCGACGGCGAACTGGCACGAACGGGAGGCCTATGATCTCGTCGGGATCAACTATGAGGGACATCCCGATCTCCGCCGAATCTTGCTCCCACAGAGTTGGACCGGCCACCCATTGAGCAAGGATTACGACCAGGACAAGCCACAGATCGTCACCCTGGAAAAGCACAAAAATCCCATCGAGGAGGATATGGAGGTCGAAACGGCGGGCGACGGCCTCGACACGATGTTCCTCAACATCGGACCACACCACCCGGCGACCCACGGTGTGCTTCACCTGAAAACCGTCCTCGATGGGGAACAGGTCGCAGACGTGGATCCGGACATCGGGTATCTCCACCGGTGTCAGGAGCAGATGTGTGAGAAGAGCACGTTCCGCCACCAGATCATGCCCTATCCCGACCGCTGGGACTACACGCCAGCCGGGATCATCAACGAGTGGGCGTACGCGCGTGCGGCAGAAGACCTCGCGGACATCGAGGTTCCGGAGTACGCACAGGTCATCAGGACGATGGCCGCGGAACTCAACCGCATTTCGGCACACCTTCTCGCGGTGGCGACGTTTGGACTTGATATCGTCGGCGACTTCGCGGCCGCATTCATGTATGCGATGCGGGACCGCGACATCGTGATGGATATCCTCGAGGACCTCACAGGCCAGCGGATGATGTACAATTACCTCCGCCTGGGTGGGGTCGTGTGGGACCTGCCCGAACCCCGAGACGAGTTCTTCGAGAAGATCCGACAGTTCCTCGAAGCCGTCCCCGAGAAAACGGACGAGTATCACAACGTCCTCACGCAGAACGAACTCTTCCAGATGCGGACGGTCGACACGGGGTATCTGGCTCCCGAAGTCGCCAAAGACTACGGGGCTACTGGTCCGGTCGCACGGGCCTCCGGCATCGATTATGACCTCCGGCGGGACGACCCCTACGGATATTACGACGAACTCGATTGGGATGTCGTCACCCTCGAGGGTGGGGACAACTATGCCAGACTCATGCTCCGCATGCGGGAGGTCGAAGAGGCTGCAAAGATCATCGAGCAGTGTATCGACATCCTCGAGGACTGGCCCGAAGACGAGCGCGACATCCAGGCGAACGTTCCAAGAAGTCTCAAACCCGACGCCGGGCAGGAGATTTACCGGGCGGTCGAGGGTGCAAAAGGGGAACTCGGGATCTACATTCGGACGGACGGGACGGACAAACCCGCCCGGTTTAAGATTCGGGGACCGAGTTTCGTCAACCTCTCGTCGCTTCACGAGATGTCAGAAGGTGAGCTCATCTCCGATCTGGTCGCAACCATCGGAAGCCTGGACATCGTCCTGGCGGAGGTGGACCGCTGATGGCCTCTTCGGCACCGCTCGTCGACCACATTTCGGGATTGTTGAACCTGGAGGGCCTGCTTGGCGAGGTAATCGCCGGGCTTCTGGGTTCGATTCTCGTCGCGGTCATCGTGCTGCTGTTTGCCGCGATCGCCGGTCCGTACATGAAGCGGAAGCTGACGGCCGCGTTCACCGATCGCATTGCCGTCGACCGGGTCGGTCCATACGGCATCCTCACGATAGCGGTCGACGCGATCCGACTGCTTACCAAAGAGCGGATCGTTCCCGAGAACGTCGATCGACCGGCCTGGGACCTCGGTCCGATGCTGGTCGTCGTTTCTGCGACGATGGGATTTGCCGTTATTCCGTTTGGAAATGGGATCCATCTCGCCGATCCCCAGGTCGGTTTTGTCTACCTGTTTGCGGTCTCTTCGATTGCCTCACTGGGGATCGTTTCCGGGGCCTATGCGTCGAATAACAAGTACTCGATGCTCGGCGGGCTTCGGGGCGTCTCCCAGAACATCGCCTACGAGATTCCTCTGGTACTCACCGGGGCCTCTGTGGTGCTTTTTGCGGGGTCGCTTCGGATCTCCGAGATCGTCGCTGCCCAGTCGGTCGAACTCTTCTCGATCGGTGGGCTGGTCGTTCCCTCCTGGTTCGGATTTGTCAATCCGTTCGCATTCGCGCTGTTCATGGTTGCGAACATGGCGGAGATCGGCCGGAATCCCTTCGACCTACCGGAAGCGCCGAACGACCTCGTAGCCGGGTATCAGACGGAGTATTCCTCGGTCTATTTCGTCCTGTTCTACCTCGGGGAATTCCTCCACATTTTCCTGGGAGCGGGGATCATCACGACCCTGTTCCTCGGCGGTCCGACCGCGCCGGTATCCGCGCTCGACTTTATCCCCGGAATCGTGTGGTTCATCGCGAAAGTCTGGGGTGTGTTCTTCTTCACGCAGTGGGCGCGTTCGGCGGTCCCACGGATCCGACCTGACCAGCTACTTGACATCGGCTGGAAAGGCATGCTCGGGCTTTCGTTCGTGAACTTGCTTCTGACGGCCGTGATCATTGGGGTGATCGTATGATAGGCGTACTCAAATCGCTCGCGACGACGATGAAACATGCTCTCGACGGCGAAACGTTCACCGTCGAGTATCCCGACCAGGCTCCCGAAGTCAGCCCCCGGTTCAGGGGCGTACACAAGTGGAGCCAGGAGCGGTGCATTTGGTGTCGCCAGTGTGAGTCTGTGTGTCCGAACGATACGATCCAGATCGTGATGGACGAGGACCGAAACGGTGAACAGTATAACCTCCACGTCGGACAGTGTATCTACTGTCGGCTCTGTGAGGAAGTCTGTCCCACCGAAGCGATTCTCCTCACCCAGAATTTCGAGTTCACGGGTGACACCAAACACGACCTGGCGTTCAACAAAGAACAGTTGAAAAACGTCCCATGGTACAAAGGTATGGACCCGGTAAAGGCCCGCGAATCGGATCGCGAAGCGTGGGTTGGCGAAGGTGATGGCGAGGTGGATTACCAATGAGCGGATATCTGGGGTGGGGCCAATGATCGAAACGCTGGCCTTTGCCTTGTTTGCGCTGGTGACCATTGCCAGTAGCCTGGGTGTGGTACTCGTAGAGGACGTGTGGCACTCGGCACTGTTCCTGGGTGCAGCACTCCTCAGCGTCGCCGTTCACTTCCTCCTGCTTGAGGCCGCCTTCCTCGCGGCCGTGCAGGTACTCGTGTACGTGGGCGGTGTCCTGATCCTCATCGCCTTTGCGGTGATGCTTACGCGCGATCCAGGAGGTGTTGGTGAATGACGACCAAACCTGAACTCTCGATGGATATCGACGTCCTGCCCGGCCTGGCGGCAGTTGCGCTGTTTGCCGCGATGGGCGTGGTAATTTTGACGGCGGACTTCAGTCCGGTGCAAGGGTTCGAACCAGGAGCGGCCATCACGAAAAGTATGGGCTATGCCCTGTTCAACCTCGAACGAGCCGCACCTGTCGTGACGAGCGAGGGGTTCTTGCTGCCGTTTTTTGCGGTGGCGTTCGTTCTCGATGCGGCCCTTGGCGCGGCCGTGATGCTCGCACGCCGTGATGGAGGTGAGGACTGATGGTCGTCGAAACGCAGTATTACGTCCTGCTCTCCGCGGCGATGTTCGCCATTGGCGTATTCGGACTGCTCACTCGCCGGAACGCGCTCCGATTCCTCATGTCTGTCGAGTTGATGCTCAACGCGGCCAACGTTAACCTGGTCGCGTTCTCGGCTCAGTGGGGGAATCTAACCGGACAGACGTTCAGCCTGTTCGTCCTCGCCCTGGCGGCCGCGGAGGTGGCCGTGGGAATCGGGATCATCCTGGTGCTCTTCCGGAACTTCAGGGACGTGGACGTGACCGAGCCCGCAACGATGAGGTGGTAAGATGGTAGGTGCATTTGACTACGCTGCGGCGATTCCGATGCTCCCGTTCGCTTCCTTCGTAATCGCGATACTCGTGGGGTATTTCACTCCGCGGCTGCTGCCGAAAGGCGGCGCGATCCCGGGGATACTCGCGACGGCCGGATCGCTGCTCTTGTCCGGGTGGCTTCTGGTCACCGTTAGTGGAACTGAAACGTACAACGAAGAGATTTACACGTGGACGACGGGACTGGGAGGGGAGACATTCGATCTGTCCTTCGGACTCCTAATCGATCCGCTCTCCTCTTACATGCTGGTGATCGTCGCGCTCATCAGTTTCCTCGTGCACGTGTTCAGTCTCGGGTACATGAACGACGAGGACGAGACGGGTCTGCCACGGTACTACGCCGGACTCGGCCTGTTCACGTTCTCGATGCTCGCGTTCGTGATCGCCTCGAACATTCTGATGGCCTTCATGTTCTTCGAACTGGTGGGTCTCTGTTCGTGGCTTCTTATCGGCTTCTGGTTCCGGGAACCCGGGCCGCCGAGTGCGGCCAAGAAGGCTTTTCTGGTCACCCGCTTTGGGGACTACTTCTTCCTCGTTGGCGTGGTGGCCATTTTTGCGACCTTCGGGACCGGCCTGTTCGCGCCACGGGGTGACGAACTCGGCTTCCCGCAACTTGCGACCGAGGCTCTAAGCGGAGAGATGCCCGCTCAGGTCTCGAACTTCCTCGGGACGATCGGGCTCGAACCCCAGACGTGGTTTGCGATCATCGGCCTCCTCGTTCTGGGCGGCGTGATCGGGAAGTCCGCACAGTTCCCGCTTCACACCTGGCTGCCGGACGCGATGGAAGGTCCGACGCCGGTTTCGGCGCTAATCCACGCGGCCACGATGGTCGCCGCCGGTGTCTACCTCGTCATGCGGATGTACGGGTTCTATGCCCAACTCCCACAGGTACTCGCGTTGATCGCCCTCGTCGGTGGATTCACGGCCCTCATGGCCGCGACGATGGCGATGGTCAAACGCGAGATCAAACAGGTTCTTGCGTACTCCACTATCTCCCAGTACGGGTATATGATGCTCGCGCTGGGTGCTGGCGGATACGTCGCCGCGACCTTCCACTTGATGACCCACGCGATTTTCAAGGCACTGCTATTCTTGGGTGCCGGGGCGGTCATCATCGCGATGCACCACAACGAGAACATGTGGGATATGGGCGGGCTCAAAGACAAGATGCCCGTGACTTACTGGACGTTCCTCTCGGGCTCGCTCGCGCTGGCCGGCATCTTCCCATTCGCCGGCTTCTGGTCGAAAGACGAGGTGCTTTACGAGGCGCTGATTTACGGGTTGAACGACCCGTTGATTCTCCTCGCGTACGCGATGGGTCTCGTCGCGGTCCTGTTCACGGGATTTTACACCTTCCGGATGGTCATCCTGACCTTCCACGGTGAACCGCGGACCGAGGTGGCCGAGGACCCACACGGCGTCCGCTGGAACGTCAAGTTCCCGCTCGTGGTGCTGGGAACCCTGGCCGCGACGGTTGGATTCGTCAATATGGCACCGGTCAAGGAACTGACGGGATGGGACATTACCTACCTCTCTCGCTGGTTCGAATCCGGGATCGAGCAGGTGACCTACGGCGAGTACCATCACCTGCTCGAAGCCGCAGCGGGCTATCACGCCGCCGATCTGGCACCGTTCTTGCCGGCAGCACTCTCGTTGGGCCTGGCGCTTACGGGAGCCGGGTTGGCCTGGGTCCTCTACCGGGGTCCAGAGCCGATTGCCCACACGGACAAACTCGGATCGATCAAAACCCTGCTCTACAACAACTACTACCAGGACGAGTACCAGGTCTGGCTCGCCGAGGGTCTGACCATGCCGATCGCGCAGATCGCGGACAAGTTCGACCAGGGAATCATCGACGGCGTCGTCAACGCCATTTCGAGTTTCGCTCTTTACTCGGGATCGCGCATCCGGCGGCTGCAGACGGGCCGCGTGACGAACTACGCCGCCATGCTCACCCTGGGGTTGGTCGTCATCGTACTGGTCGTTGCGCTCGTCGGGGGGTGGTTCTAAATGATGATCGAGGCACTGCTCGTCGTGACGGTAGCAAGCGCCGTCGCGGTCATGTTCGCGGACGAAGAGATCGCCGGCCGCCTCGCGTTCGGGCTGAGTCTCTTGCCCCTCGCCGGGGCCTTGCTCATGTTCCTGGGCTTTGATGGCTCCGGGAACGCCCTACTCGGCGGCGATATTGCCTATCAGACCCAGGTCGACTGGATCAGTCTCGGAGACTTCTCGGTCGGATATCACGTCGGCGTCGACGGCATCGGGCTGTCACTCGTGGTTCTGACCACGGTCTTGATGAGTCTCGCCATCCTCTCGGCGTGGACGCCGATCGACGAGCGTCAGTCCCAGTTCTACGGACTGATGCTCTTCATGGAAGCGAGCCTGATCGGGGTCTTCACTGCACTGGACTTCCTCGCATGGTTCGTCGCCTGGGAGTTCGTGCTGGTTCCGATGTACTTCCTGATCGCCATCTGGGGCGGTCCTCGGCGGAAGTACGCGGCGATCAAGTTCTTCGTTTACACCAACGTGGCGAGCCTGGTGATGTTCATCGGGTTCATCGCGCTGGTATTCGGGCTTCCCGTCAACACACTCGATCTGCCGACGATCACCCAGTCGCTTCACGCAGGCGAACTCGGTTCGCTCGCGGGCATCCAGCCCGGGACGCTGAAAGCCGTTGCCTTCATCGCCATGTTCGCCGGTTTCGCGGTGAAGGTCCCGATGGTTCCGTTCCACACCTGGCTGCCGGACGCCCACGTCGAGGCACCGACGCCGGTGTCGGTGATCCTGGCTGGCGTACTCTTGAAAATGGGGACCTATGCGATGCTCCGATTCAACTTCACGATGCTGCCCGACCAGGCGATCGAGTTCGCGATTCCGATCGCGATCTTCGCCGTCATCAGCGTGATCTACGGGGCGATGTTGGCGCTGGCCCAGCAGGACCTCAAACGGATCGTGGCGTATTCCTCGATCTCCTCGATGGGCTACGTGCTGATCGGACTGGTTGCGTACAACCTCTACGGCCTCGGTGGCGCGACCTTCCAGATGGTCGCCCACGGCCTTATCTCGGGGTTGATGTTCATGTCCGTCGGTGTGATCTACAATGTCGCTCACACGCGCATGGTGGGCGACCTGTCGGGGATCGCCGATCGAATGCCGGTAACGGCGACGGTCTTCACGGCGGCCGCATTCGGCTACATGGGACTGCCGCTGATGGCCGGCTTCGCCGGGGAGTTTTACATCTTCCTCGGTGGCATGCAGTCGACGGTACTCCCGTACGCGCAGGTGTTCACTGCGGTCGCGATGTTCGGCATCGTGATTGTTGCTGGCTACCTGCTTCTTGCGATGCAGCGGGTGCTCTTTGGCCCCTTCCGGGCCGACACCGACCACGAGATCGTCCCGGCGGCGGTGACCGACCGGGTCTCCATCGTCGTGCTTCTGCTCTTCGTGATCCTGTTGGGCACCGCACCTGACCTCATCTACGGGATGATTCAGGATGCAGTGCAGCCGATTCTCGCAATCGGAGGTGGACTGTAGATGGTCGAATTACCCTATCTGACGCCGCAGTATCTGTTCGCAATGACGGCTCTCGCGCTGCTGATCGCCGACACGGCCTTCCCCCGTTCGGAACGGCCTGACCTGCTCGCCGGCATTGCCGGTGTGGGGTCGGCGCTGGTGGCCCTCGTCAGTGCGTGGTTCCTCGCCGCCGGAACCGGTGTTAGTGCGACAGTTCCCGAACTGTTCGCCGGAATGATCGTGGTGGACGGGATGAGCCTGTTCTTCACGTTCATCTTCGGCAGCGTGGCCACGCTGGTCGTGATCGCGAGTTACGACTATTTGCAGGGATCCGAATCGATCGCCGAGTACTACTCCCTGGTTGCCCTGGCGGCACTGGGAATGAGTCTGATGGCCGTCTCGAACAACCTCGCGGCGGTCTTCGTGAGCCTCGAATTGGCCTCGCTGCCCTCTTACGGGCTGGTGGCGTACCTCAAACACGACGAGGGAAGCGTCGAGGCCGGGCTCAAGTACTTCCTCATCGGGGCGCTGTCCTCGGCGGTGATGGTTTACGGGATTAGCCTGGTCTACGGAGCGACTGGCACGCTCCACCTGAGCGGCATCGCCGAGGCACTGCAGACCGGCCTCGCGGGCCTCGACGGCCTGCTCGGGTTGGGGCTGGTCATGCTAATCGGCGGCTTCCTCTTCAAGACCGCGAGCGTGCCCTTCCACTTCTGGGCACCGGAGGCTTACGAAGGCGCTCCAGCCCCCATTTCGGCGTTCATTTCCTCGGCTTCGAAGGCCGCCGGATTCGCCGTTGCCTTCCGCGTTCTCGTCCAGGGCTTCCCCCTCGATCTCGTTGGGGAGACCGTGCCCTGGGGCTGGGTGTTCGTCGTGCTCGCGATCGTCACGATGACGCTCGGGAACTTCGCAGCGGCTACCCAGGAGAACGTAAAGCGGATGCTCGCGTACTCCTCGATCGGCCACGCGGGCTATGTCCTCCTTGGACTGGCCGCGCTTGCCGGTCCAGGAGACCTCGGGACCCAGGCACTGGTGCTCGGTGCAGCAATGATGCACCTGCTGGTGTATGGCTTCATGAACACCGGGGCGTTCCTCTTTGTGGCGCTCGCGGAGAAGTGGAACATCGGTCGGACCTTCGAGGATTACAACGGACTCGCCAGGCAGGCACCCTACGCAAGCCTGGCGATGACGGTGTTCATGTTCAGTCTCGCCGGCCTGCCGGTCGGCGGTGGCTTCCTCTCGAAGTACGTCCTGTTTGCCGGGACGGTCCAGGCCGGCTTCTGGTGGCTAGCCGGCATTGCCGCGGTCAATAGCGCCCTCTCGCTTTATTACTACAGCCGCGTCGTGAAGTCCCTCTGGATCGAAGATCCGGCGGATTCACTCGATATCACCTCGACCCCGACGGGGATGTACGTGGCCGTGATCGGCGCGGCTGCCGTCACTGTCGCGTTGCTGTTCGCCTTCGATCCCGTGGCCGAGACGGCGATCTCTGCCGCCTCGCTGCTGCTCGAAGGCGGCGTCTAAGGAGGGAACTCCTTTTATCGGAGGGCGACACAGATACGAGCATATGGTCGACCGGCTCGTCCTGGGCTGTGGGGACCTCTGTCTCTCGCTTACGAGTACGCTCCGGGACTGGCCAGGCCGACTGTTCGTCCTGGATCACGACGAACAGCGGGTGGAACATTTACGAGACCTCTCGGTGAACGCAGAAACGGGCGATATCACCGACCCGACGGCTCTCGAAGCTGTCGGGATCGATCCGGACGTCGTCGTTGTTCTCACCAAGGACCGATCCCGAGCGACGGCGGCCGCGAGCGCCGTCAGTCGAACGTATCCCGAGGCATACCTGCTTTCCCTGCCGGGCGAGACGGGCAAAGCGCGACAGGCTCCGACAGCCGTCGATTCGGTCCTTTCTCCGGGCGGGATGGTGCTCGACGCGATCGACGAGCATCATTCCGGGGACATGTCTACCCGGCTCTCCGAACTGCGGGAGACACTTTTGGGAATGGACGGCAAACTCATTATCTGTACGCACGACAATCCCGATCCGGATGCCCTTGGTTCGGCACTCGCCCTTCGATCCATCGCCGATCGATTCGGCGTCGATTCCGAGATATGTTACTTCGGGAATATTTCTCACCAGGAAAACCGGGCGTTTGTGAACTTGCTGGAGGTCGAATTGCGCAGACTCGAGCGACCTGCGGACATCGGCGGGGACCACCTCGCACTCGTCGATCATTCGAGACCGGGCGTGAACAATCAGCTTCCACGGGGCATGCCAGTCGACATCGTGATCGACCATCATCCCACGGGCGAGGAACCCGAAGCGGACTTCCTCGACGTCAGGTCGGCAGTCGGGGCGACGAGCACCCTTTTCGTCGATTACATCCAGGGGTACGACATCGACCTCGAACGGGACGTGGCGACGGGACTGTTATACGGGATCCGCGTGGATACGCGGGACTTCGGGAGGGAGACGACCCCGGCGGATTTCGAGGCCACTGCCCATCTCTTGCCGTTTGCCGATCTCTCGGTTCTCGAACGGATCGAAAGCCCGTCGTTGAGTCCCGACACCCTCGAAACGATTGGGCAAGCGATCGGGAACCGTCGAGTCGACTCACAGATTCTCACGAGCTGTGTCGGCCCAGTGAATACTCGTGATTCACTCGCACAAGCCGCAGACCGGCTTCTCGGTCTCGAAGACATCTCGGTGACCGTCGTCTATGGGTACACGGAGGAAACTATCTACCTCTCCGGGCGCGCCAGGGGCGGGACGATCGATCTCGGAACGGTGTTCAGACAGGCATTTGAGGATATCGGCAGTGGCGGAGGTCACGAAACGATGGCCGGGGCCCAGATCCCGCTCGGTATCTTCGAGATGATCGACACCGAGGCCGCCGACGCTCAGCTCACGTCGATCGTGTCCGAGCAGATCGAGTCGCGTTTCGACGCGGCTCTCGAAGAACGCCAAGATTCTCGGTAAATCGCAAACCTTGCCTGAAACGGCGTCTTGAGGCCGGATGCTCGAACGAAACCTATTTTGGATGGTATCGAGTTTACCCTCTCACACTATGTCAATTCGTACCGGTGCCAGGCCAGATTCACGATCCGCTGCTTTCCCGACCCGTGGACGGCTCACACGGGCGAAGCGAGGTGAACACTGATGGAGTTTGCCGAACGCGTCCACGCCGTCGAACCGGCCGCGCCGTTCGTGATCTCGAATTTGGTCTCCGAACTCGAAGAAGAGGGTGCCGACATCGTCGATTTGAGTGTCGGTCAACCAGACGTCGAGACACCACAACACATCGTCGACGCGACGAAAAATGCACTCGACGCTGGTTACACGACCTACACGCCGTCGGACGGCATCATGGAGTTGCGGCGGTCGATTGCTGGGTATCTAAACGATCGCTTCGACCTGGAGTATGGTCCCGAGAACATCATCGCCACCCCGGGAGGGAAACACGCCCTCTACGAGACGATTCAGGCGATCGTCGATCCTGGGGACGAAGTCATCGTGATCGACCCGGTCTGGTCGTCCTACGAGCCGATGGTCCAACTGGCTGGTGGTGACGCCGTTCACGTCGATACCGCTCCGTATGACTTCTCACTCGAACCTGCACTGGACGACCTCGAGGCGGCTGTCAACGACGACACGGCGCTGATTATGCTGAACTCTCCGACGAACCCGAGCGGGATGGTCTTTTCAGAGGCGGCGTTCGCAGGCGTACGCGACATCGCCGTCGAATACGATCTTCCCGTCCTCTCCGATGAGATCTACGCGGAACTGATGTACGGCGACACCGAGCAGCGCAGTCTCGCGACCTTCGACGGGATGATGGAGCGGACCATCACGATCAACGGCTTCTCGAAGACCTTCTCGATGACGGGGTATCGCCTCGGCTTCATGGCTGCGCCGACCGATCACACGACACAGGGCGGGAAGGTCCACTCCCACTCGGTCTCCTGTGCCTCGAACTTCGTCCAGCGGGCCGGGATCGAGGCCCTCGAGAACACCGACATCGACGCGCTGACCGGGGACATGATGAATACCTTCGAGTCCCGCCGCGATCTGCTTGTGGACTTACTCGAGGAACGTGGTATCGACGTTCCAGTCCCGGAAGGAGCCTTTTACGTGATGTTCCCGATCGAGGCCGAGGACGACATGGAGTGGTGTAAGGACGCCGTTCGGGAGGCTGGAGTTGGTCTCGTCCCCGGCAAGGCCTTTGGCACCCCTGGATACGTTCGTGCATCCCTCGTGGAAACCGAGGATCGCATCCGGGAGGGTATCGATCGACTCGAAAACGCTGGGTTCCTCTAGACCCTCTCCGAGGCCACCGCCAGTCGCAAAATTTCGCCCGACCCCGAACTACAAACCCCACCCACGAACACACATATCTATGACAGACAAACCGACAGTTTACGTAACACGCCGGATCCCGGACGCTGGAATCGACCGACTCGAAGCGGAATACGACGTTCACGTCTGGGAAGAGAAGACGCCACCGTCGAAAGAACACATCATCGAGACCCTCGCCGACCTCGAGGCCGATGGCCTCCTGTGTCTCCTCTCCGACGACATCGATGGCGAGGTCATGGACGCCTCGCCGAACCTCGAGGTGGTCTCGACGTTCTCGGTCGGCTATGACCACATCGACATGGACGCCGCCGCAGAACGGGAAATTCCAGTCGGCCACACGCCGGGTGTCCTTTCGGAGACGACCGCGGACTTCGCCTGGTCGCTTCTGATGACGACGGCCCGACGGACGGTCGAGGGCCAGGAGTACGTCCTCGATGGAAAATGGGAAACCTGGGGTCCCAAACTGCTCACCGGACCGGACGTCCACCACGCCACCCTCGGTATCATCGGTATGGGAAACATCGGCACCGAAGTGGCCCGCCGCGGGGCAGGCTTCGATATGGACGTCCTGTACACGGACGTTGATCGTAACGAGGAGGCCGAAGCGGAGTTGGCCGAGATCGGTATCGAGGCCACCTACGCCGACCAGGACGAGGTCCTCGCCGAGAGCGGCTTCGTCTCCCTGCACGTTCCGCTGCTCGATGCGACCCATCACCTCATCGGGGAGGACGAGTTCCGGCAGATGAACTCGGGTGGGATCCTCATCAACACCAGCCGTGGCCCGGTTATCGATCCCGACGCCATGGATACTGCACTCGAAAACGACTGGATCACTCGGGTCGGACTCGACGTGACCGAACCCGAACCGCTCCCGGCAGATCACGAATTGACCCGGCACATTCCCGAAAAACTCGTAATCACGCCCCATATCGCAAGCGCGAGTATCCAGACCCGGAACAAGATGGCCCGGATGGCTGCGGATAACCTCGCAGCCGGGTTGAACGGCGAATCCCTTCCCAATTCGGCTCACGAGGACTGAAAAGACGGAAGGGCAGCGGGCCCAAACGGACTCGTATGGATCACCGAACGCCGACCGACAGTCGTGAAGAGAAGAATGGACTCCCCTTTTGAAATCGACCTGGAGAGCGGCACAAAGCGTCCGCGCGTCCAGGAGTACATGACCCGAGAGGTCGCAACAGTGTCGGCCGACGAAACCGTCGAGTCGGTTGCAAAACGGATCATCGAAAGTGAGGATTACAACGGCTTTCCCGTGACTGATGGGCGATTCGTCGAGGGATTCGTCACCGCGCGGGACCTGCTCCTGCAGGACCCAAAAACGCCATTGTTCAAGGTGATGACCGAGGAACTCATCGTGGCCCACCCGGAAATGAAAGTCACCGACGCCGCGCGGGTCATCCTTCGATCCGGTATCCAGAAACTCCCGGTCGTGGACGACGCCGGTAATCTCGTGGGTATCATCTCGAATGCGGACGTGATCCGGAGCCAGATCGAGCGAGCGACCCCTGAAAAGGTCGGCAAACTCAAACGGACACTCGAGACGATTCACGACATCGAGGCCGAAGAGGAGCGCCGGACGATAACCCTCTCTGAGTTGACGCCCACCCAGGGAACGGTGTACGCCGACGAACTCGAGGGTCGGGAGTACGAACTCGAACGGGGACTGGCCGAACCGCTGGTCGTCATTGACAACGGCGGGGATCTCTTACTCGCGGACGGTCATCACCGGGTCATGGCGGCCAGACGATCCGGCATCGAGGAGATGGACGCGTACGTGATCGTCCTTCCCAGTCGGATCGATCTCGGAATGACCCGGACGGCTCGCAAGGAAGGCCTCGAGAAACTTTCGGACGTCGAAATCGTCGATTACGCGCGACATCCGCTGGTGGAAGCGACCGAGCGATTTACTGACGACACAGCGTAGTCATCAACCCACGACTGAAGTCGTGGGCTTCCTGCTCGAAATCATGTGTGACTCAGGGGCAATACGGCACAAATCACGCATAAGAATATATCTGAAGACCAAGAGCAAATCTAAAGCACAAGGTATCTGAAGTAAAAGAAAGCGTGGAGGGGGTGAACATGTTATTCCACGTCGAAGACGAGTAATCGGTCTCCGTCCGTTTCGGTTTGATCGGTATCGATGGTTACTGATTGACCGTTTTCGACCGCCTGGGGATCCTCGTTCCTGACCTGTCCGGTGACCGAGACCGGACCGAAGTCGACAATCGCCGTCGCATAGGGCGTGTCTTCCTCGAACCTGGGGGTCGGAACGTGCACGACGTTGTGCGCCACGATGGTTCCGGGCTTAGGGAGGTCCACTTCGGTAAGATCACTGTCGCCACATTCAGGACAGACGTGTCGCGGTGGAAGGGATCCATGCCCCTCGGGACATTCGAGATAGAACGGTGATCCCTCCTCGACCGCATCGAGGAAATCGTCATAGCCCGCATCGCGGACCGGTTCGTCGCTCATTCGACCACCTCCAGAACGTGAACGGCGGTACTGGCGACAGTTCCACCGGCATTGTGCGTGACGCCCACCTGGGCGTCGGGAACGGCATCCGCGTTGTGATGGGTTCCGTCGAGAAGTTTAGTCATCTCGACGACCTGGCTCGCCCCTGTTGCCCCGACCGGGTGCCCTTTGGCCTTCAGGCCACCTGAGAGGTTAATCGGTAGTTCGCCATCGGCAGTCGTCTCACCCCGGCGGGCGGCTCCGATCCCCTCGCCAGGTTCGAAGAATCCGAGTGCTTCTATCGCGAGCGCCTCGGCGACCGTAAAGCAGTCGTGGACTTCCGCGAGGTCCACGTCAGTTGGGTCGATTCCGGCATCAGCGTAGGCCTCCTCGCCGGCGTCTTCGGCCGCGGGCGTACGCGCCAGAAACTCGCGATCCTGGAGAGCGAGCCGGTCACTCCCTTGCCCGGTTCCCGTGATCGCGACGGACGCGTCGAGCCCGTTCGCTTCCGCGTATTCCTCGCTGACGAGAATCATTGCAGCAGCACCGTCCGTGATTGGACAGGCGTCATAGAGGTGGATCGGTTCGGCGACCGGAGGCGCGTCCATGGCCTTTTCGACGCTGATCGCTTTCTGGAATTGGGCGTACTCGTTTCCGAGTGCGTTTTCGTGATTCTTCACGGCCACGTGGGCGAGATCCTCCCGGGATCCGCCGTATTCTTCGAAGTACGCGTCTTCCATGAGCGCGTACGCGCCGGGGAAGGTCATGCCCGCACGCACTTCGTAGAGGTCGTCTGCGGCGATTGCCAGGGCATCCGTGGCGTCCGCGGTCGGTAAGTTCGTCATCCGTTCTGCACCGCCAACGAGCACGACGTCGGCCTCGCCCGAGCGGACGTTCATCACCGCCTGTCGGACGGCAACACCGCTTGAGGCACACGCGCTTTCATAGCGTGTGGAAGGGGCGTCGATCCCGAGTGCCTCCGCGGCGATGGGGCCCATGTGGCCCTGGTGCTCGGCAAGTTCGCCCATGAAGTTGCCGTAAAACACCGATTCGATCTCGGAGCGGTCGATGCCGGCGTCCTCGATGGCCGCCTCGCCGGCCTCCCCGAAGAGCGCGCGGCTGGTCTGTTCTGGATGTACGCCGAAGTGTGTGAGTCCACCCCCTGCGACTCGTACCCGCGTCATGAGTAAGCGATATTGGCCGACCGGCGATAAAAGTGATGTGCATCGAGGGGAGCGGGAAAACACTCAAGCCGGTTCCGGGCTATTCCACCAGACGGTGACTCAGCCCGAGGAATTAATCGATCTCATGTTCGTCGGGCCCGCAACCGAATCCGTCCTCGAAGCGGCTGACTTCGAGCCGGAAGACATCAGTGACCGACGGGTATCTCACGCCCAACTCGTCGATGTTGGGGTCAATCCCGGCGTGGCCGCAAAAATCCGTCGGGAACATTCGTTGCCGTGGTCACTGGCAGGGGGCGAGGATCTGGATCGCCGGGCAGTCCAGGTTCGCGGCCTCAAAGACGGCGAGCGCGAATGGGTCGCTGCGAGTGCGAGCAACTGGGAGGAGGAGAACCCGAAAACAAAGCCGCCAGATTCGTCGGAGCAAAAGTCCGAAACGTGGGAGCGTCGACCGTGGCCGAATCAGCATGACGAGGATTCTGCGTTCCAGGCGGAAGCGGAGTGGCGCGAGCGGAGTTCCCCGACTCCCGTTTCAGCGCTTTCGGAAGTCGACAGCGAGGCCCAATCCTCGCTCGCGGAGGCGGGTATCACCTCTGTCAGACGTCTTGCGTCCTGTAACACCGAGGAAGTGGCCGCCTCGCTCGGAATCGACGAATCGACCGTGCGGGACTGGCGGGAATCCGCCCGCGAAATGGAGTGATTGGTATTCAGATGAGCCGTTCGGCCGTTCAGTTAGACTATTAAACGACGCCCACCGATTTCTCTCTGATGCGATCACTCGAGTCCTCGCCGATCGCGAGGGACGGCAAACTGCTGGTTCTGGCCTATGACCACGGCTTGGAGCATGGCCCCTCCGACTTCGAGCCGGTCCCGGACACGATGGACCCGGAGACCGTCTTCGAGTTGG
>CAZJZA010000006.1:0-19002 GCA_964550355.1 uncultured Halobacteriales archaeon | reverse complement strand
AATTCCACGTCACGAGTCGGCAGGTAGCGATTGCCCACCGCCTTGATTCCCTCCCACATCCAGTCGTCGTCCTGGTTGGCGATGCTCTCGCCGGTGGAGTCCTCACCCTCGACGACCTCGGCCACGTCGATGATGTCGACCTCGGTGATGATGCCGGCCATCTCGCCGTCGTCGTCGAGCGCAATCGCGTAAGGCACGTTGGCGAAGGCGATCTCCCGCTCGGCCACGGTGAGTGGGGTCCCGACGTAAACAGTGTTCACGTCGTAATTCGCCAGTTCGCCGACCTCGGTGTCCCCGTCGGCGTCACCGTCGGCGATTGCCCTGATAACGTCGGTGACGGTGATCATCCCGTTCAGGCTCCCGCCGTTGACGACTGGAATCCGCCGCTCGCCGGTTTCGACGATGAGTTCGGCGACCTCCTGAATCGTGGCACCATTCGACGTCGTCGGAACGTCCTCCATGAGCAGGGCCAGTTGGTCCTCGTCCGGTCTGGCGATCAGATTTTCCCGGGAGACGAGTCCGCGATACTGTTCGCCGTCGTCTGTCTCTTTGACGACCGGGACCGAGGAGAACGCCCGTTCCTGCAGGTATTCGAGGACGTCGTCTCTGGTCCCGGGAAGCGAGACCGTCACCACGTCGGCCCGGGGTGTCATCGCGTCGGCAACCTTCATGTGAGCGGTTTACAGGATCCGTGCATATGTAGGCTACGACACCAGTTGGCCGGGAATCGATTCGCGATCGATTGTTCTCCTATATAAATAACGGGTGGCAGTAACTCGATTGTGGGCGCAGATACGAGTGAGTACTTCTACACCAATTTTTATAACGCTTCACAATATTGGTCCTCTTGGTATGCCAAATAGCCGCAAACTAAACAGGCGCCGTTTTCTCGAAGCCACCGGGGCTGCTGCCCTCACTGCCAGCATGGCTGGCTGTGCGAGCGACGGGGACGGCGAGGAAGAAGAAACGACGACTGAGGCTCCGGAAGAGGAGGAATACACGCCCTCTGACACGTATCCATACGGGGCAAACGAGACCAACGTCGAGGAGGCGCAGGCGGTGATGGAGGAGGCCGGGTACGGTCCGGACAACCGCTTCGAACTGGACTGGCTCCAGTACCAGAGCCCGGCGTGGGAGGAGATGGCCAACACGATCCGCTCGCGCCTCGATTCGGCCTACATCGACATGAACATCAGCGACGCGGACTTCGGGGCGCTCCTCAACCAGACCGAGAAAGGGGAGCACATGGCCTACACGCTGGGCTGGATCGCCGACTATCCCGCTGCGCAGAACTTCCTCCAGTTGATCGATCCGGAAAACACGATCTACGACGCCGAGGGGTATACCCCGAATGGCTCCCGGCTGTTCTGGTCCGAAGACGCGTACGGTGACGATCGCATCCGGGAGTACATGACAGCCCAGTTCGACCGGATCCAGAACAATCCGCAGAACACCGAAGAGGCCCAGCAGATCCGGAACGACGCTGGCGTGAAAATGGAAAAGGCGATGTGGGACTCGGCGGGTCTCATTCCGATCTATCACAGATTGGACCAACTCTTCTGGTACGACCACGTCGACTACGATGCGCCGGGCGGGATGGGCCCCTCGCGTTCGAAAGCGAACATCGCCGTGAACGATCTCGGCGGGAAAGCGACGTTCAATGGCATTTCGGCCACGTTCAACTCGCTGGACCCCATCGCCTCGGGGAACACCGCGAGCGGTGCGAAGATCATGAACATGTTCGACGCGCCGATGAACTATCACAATGGGACGACGGACGTGCGCGCGCTCCTCGTCGAGGATTACTCCGTAAACGAAGACGCGACGGAGTTCGAATTCACGCTCAAAGAGGGCATGCAATTCCACGGCGATTACGGTGAAATTACCGCCGACGACGTGGTGTACTCGATCCAGCGACTGGTCGAATCGCCCAACTCGACGAATACCTACTTCCCGATCTCCGTGTTGAACATCGACCGTGAGGAAGACGAGGACGGAAACGTGGTCCCGGGCTCGACAGCCGTCGAAAAGACCGGGACGTACTCCTTCAAGATCACGCTCCGAGCGCCATTCGCCCACACCCTCTCGGTCCTCGCCTATTCCGCCTTCTCCGCGATTCCGGAAGGGATTGTCGACGATATCGAAGGGTACGAGGATGGCGATATGACCTGGGAGGAGTTCTCGACGAGCCCAGTCGGCAGTGGTCCGTTCGTGTTCGAAGAATGGCAGTCCGGGAATGGTGGGCTCTTCCGGGCATCGAAGTTCGAAGACTACCATGGTCCAGAGCCCGTCATGGAGGAACTTCACGACGCGATCATTACCGACCCGACCGCGGCGTACAACTACTTCCTCAATGAAAACGCCGACGTGGCCGGCATTCCGACCGAACAGTACGAACCGGAGAACGTCACTATCGAGAGCGAGGAAGGTGGCCAGTCCTTTGGAACCTACGGTCCAATCGGTGATGGAAAGACCGTCAACATGTCCGCCACTCCGTCGATCAATACCTTCTTCGTCGGATTCAACATGGAGAAGGTGCCAAAACCAGTCCGACAGGCGATGGCTTACGTGATCAACCACGAACAGTTCATTACGAACGTCTTCAAAGGGCGGGGCGCGGAGGGATTCCACCTCACGCCGCCGGCGGCATACCCCGGCGGGCCAAGCGCCTACCAGGAGTACGTCCAGGACTAACGAACGGGAAACCATCCTTTTTCGCTGGCGTAATCTACTTAACTGGCCCAGAGATATACTTGGTATTCAGTAATGTGCCGTCAGGGAAGATCCCCGGTGAACGATTGGGCTGGCTTGGTGGGTTTCCCAACTTCTTCTTCGGGCTCTCACTCGCGTTCGAACTCACACAGGCCTCGATCACTCAGGTCTCGACGCCGTAACGCAGGAGGCACCGACGAACCCGTTGCTGTCGCCCCAAACTCGCTTTGGTGGACTGATAATACCGATCCCGCTGACTTATCGCTTCGAAACGAATGAACCGCCTGGTCTATCTCCTCAAGCGGCTGGCACTGGGCGTCCCGGTGATGTTGTTCGGGCTCACGATCGCCTTTATGGTCATGTACCTCGGCCCGATCGATCCCGTGTTGACGATCTTGGGCCGGGATGCCGACCCGCTGGCCGCCCATCAACTCCGGATTCAACTCGGGATTCTCTATCCGGATGGAACCCCGGTTCCGCTCTGGGATCAGTATCGGATGGTGTTACAGGATCTCATCACGCTGGATTTCGGCCAGTCCTGGACCATCCAGCGGGGAACGTCCGTTGGCGAACTCATCGTGGCCCGGATGCCGGCGACAATCTGGATGGGTTTCTGGTCGGTCGTCATCGCACTTCTATTCGGTATTCCTATCGGTCTTTTCGCTGGCCTCCGGGCCAACACGTGGTCGGATTACTTCGCTTCGGGCTTTGGCATCATCTGGCGGGCGATGCCGAACTTCTGGCTGGCGGTCATGATCGCTGGGTTGCTCTCGGCGGGTGGGGCTATCGGCTTTTACCGGAATTGGTGGATTCAAACTGACGTGATCGGAACGCCGGCCGAGTTGTACAACATGTTTTCAGGACTGCACATTTTCGAAGGAATCCCAATTCTCGAAATTTTCTGGATCCCGATTCCGAACGTCGAACCGATGCTGACCGCGTTCAAGTGGATCCTCCCCGCCGCGCTGGTGCTCGGGTCCGCGTCGATGGGTAACGAGATCCGGATCGGCCGGACGGCGGTTCTCGAAAGCATCAACTCGAAATACGTCGAGACCGCCCGGGCAAAGGGACTTTCAGAGCAACGGATTATCGGGAAACACGTCGGTCGGAACGCAATCGTTCCACTCCTGCCGGTCATCATGGGCGAGTTCTACCTCCTGATCGGCGGTTCGGTGCTGGTCGAGAAGGTGTTCGCGATCAATGGGCTCGGAAACATGTTCTTCCGGGCGGTCCTTGGCCCGGACATTCCGCTCGTGATGGCCCTGGTGTTTATCTTCATCATCTTCCAGATTCTCTTCAACATCACCCAGGACTTGCTTTACACGTTCATCGATCCGCGGATCACGCTGGAAGGGGCTGAGAGGTGAATACGATGGGAGAAGACACGATTTCTACGACGCGGGCCGAACTGACCGCGACCGAGAAGGCCCCACTACGTAAGCGCATCGCCGAAAATCCGGAACCGGCGCTTCGCTGGGGGGCGGTAATGGCGTTTCTCATCCTCATCGAACTGTTCACGTTCGCCGAGATCGCCGTCACGCTGGCCGATGCCACGGTCGTTGCTATCACCGGATTTTTCGATATGATCGTGGGACTCATTTCGCCCGGAGCCGCCGCCGCAATCGTCGACGTGCAGACTGCCATTACGGGCTTTCTCGAGGGGATCAGGGTCTTCCTCGAACAGTTGCCGACACTGCTCGGCCGAGAGGTAATTCCGAACCAGGGCTACCAGACGGGGCCAGATGGACCGTGGGTCGGGACGTTCCTGGGTCTCGAACCGGCCGTCGCCTGGGCGATCCGGTTCACTCTGCTGGTCGCCTACACGCTCTTTTTCGCCTACTGGACGTTTCGCGGCTGGCTCGTGTTCCGCGACAACTATCGACACGAGGGCTGGACGCCAACTGACGACATGATCCGGCGGCTTCGGGGCCACCGCTGGGGCCAGTTCGGCATTATCGTGCTCGTTTTGTTCTTGACGATGGCAGTGTTCGGTCCAGCACTCAGTCCCTCGACGGTCCAGCAAAACATCCAGAGCCCGTATAGCTACGATATCCAGTACTACTCCGAGGCAACGGGCCAGGTGGAGTCTATTTCCGTGGGGACCGCGAACTTCGAATCCAAATCGAAGGGCTCGGTGAACCAGAACGTCGCCCCGATGACGTACGACGATTACAGCCGATTCCACCCCTTCGGGACGCTTCCGAACGGGCGTGACCTCTTCACGTTCATGATGGGTGGGGCCCGTATCTCGCTCATCGTCGCCGGAATGGCGATCGGCATCGCTTCGATCATTGCGGCCGTGCTTTCGATGGTTTCTGCGTACTACACGGGCTGGATCGATCTCACGATTCTCACTACCGCCGAGGGCGTGATGTCGATTCCCCGCCTGCTCCTGCTCATCATGGTGAGCGTGGTCTTTGCGAACCACTGGCTGGGCAGTGTCCTCGACGGCGGCTTCCTGCTTGCACTCGTGTTTGCCCTTACCACCTGGCCGTTCCTCTGGCGGGCGGTGCGTGGGCCTGCTCTCCAGGTCTCAGAGGAGGGCTGGATCAAAGCCGCAAAGAGTTTCGGACAACGGCCCAGGACGATCATGCGCAAACACATGATGCCGTACATCGTCGGCTACCTGATGGTGTACGCTTCCATGTCGACCGGGGGCATCATCATCGGTCTCGCAGCGCTTTCCTTCCTTGGAAACGGGCTGGGGATCAATCCCCCAACACCGGCCTGGGGACGGGCCGTCTCTCTCGGACAGCCGTACGTCTCCGGACCGTCCTGGCATATCTCGTTCCTGCCTGGGGTGATGATCGTCGTCCTCGTGACCGGGTTGAACGCCTTCGGCGACGGAATCCGTGACGCGATCGATCCCGAATCCGAGGGCGCGGACACCGAGGAAGCAACGGTCGGGGGTGGTGGCTGATGTCCACCACTCAGGAGGAGCCGGTTCTCTCGGTCCGGAACCTCCAGACGGTCTTCTACACGGAACACGAGACCATCCGCGCCGTCGACAACGTCAGTTTCGACGTGAAACGGGGCGAAACCGTGGGGATCGTCGGCGAGTCGGGGTCCGGCAAAAGCGTGACCGCCCGATCGATCATGGGGATGATCGATTCACCGGGTCGAATCCTCCCCGACTCCTCGATTCGATTCGAGGGGCGCGAACTCACCGACCTCTCGAACGAACAGTATCGAGAAGTACGGGGCAGTGGAATCGGCATGGTTTTCCAGGATCCGCGGAACTCGCTCAACCCCGTCTACACGATCGGGAATCAGGTAAAAGAGGCCCTGAAAGTCAACCGGGGAATCAAGGGAACGGCGGCGACCGAGGAGGCGATCAACTTACTCGAAGCCGTCGGTATCCCCGACGCGGAGCGCCGGCTTGGGGAGTACCCTCACGAGTTTTCAGGTGGGATGAACCAGCGGGCGGTCATCGCGATGATGCTCGCTTGCGAACCGGAATTTCTCATCGTGGACGAGCCGACGACGGCCCTGGACGTGACCATCCAGGCCCAGATCCTGGATCTCCTCAAGGATCTCCAGGAAGAGCGGAACCTTTCGATTCTCTTTATCACCCACGACATGGGCGTCATCGCGGACATCGCCGACCGAGTCAACGTCATGTACGCCGGCCAGATCGTCGAGAAAGCGCCCGTCGAATCGCTCTTTGCGAACCCGAAACATCCCTACACGCAGGCTCTCATCGAGACGATCCCCGGCGAACACACGCGAAAAGAGGGCTTGCGAACGATCGAAGGGGAAGTGCCGACCCCGAACGAGCCAGCCACGTATTGCCGGTTCGCTCCTCGCTGTCCGGAGGCATTCGACGCCTGCGAGTCGAACCCACCGGCCCACGTCGCGGCTGGATCGAGCGAGGAGCACACCGCTGCCTGTTTGCTCTATCCCGAAGGGCTGGACGAAACAGGGCGGGTCGAGCATCACCGAGCGCTTCAGGAAAAAGGCGACGCCACTGATTCGGGAGGTGACGATCAATGAGCGAGTCCGATCTCCGACCCGAGCGCTCAGTTCGCCCCGGCGAACCGCTCATCGAGGTTTCCGGCCTGAAAAAACACTATGGTGGCGACGGCGTCTTCGCGGGGCCACCGGTCAAGGCCGTCGACGGCGTGAGTTTCACCATCAATCGCGGCGAAACCCTGGGCCTCGTCGGCGAATCGGGCTGTGGAAAGAGCACCCTCGGACGAACGCTAATCAGGCTCGAACGGGCGACCGAGGGTGAGGTCCACTTCGACGGAACGGACATCACTACGCTCTCGGGCCGGGATCTCCACAAGTGGCGCAAAAACGCTCAGATGGTCTTTCAGGACCCTCAATCGAGTCTTGACGACCGGATGACCGTCGGGGAGACCATTCGTGAACCCCTGGATGCCCACGGGTGGGGAACCGACAACGACCGTCGGACCCGCGTTCTCGACCTCCTCGAGGACGTGGGCCTGCAGGAGGAACACTACTACCGGTATCCGACCCAGTTCTCCGGCGGACAGCGCCAGCGAATCGGCATCGCCCGCTCGCTGGCTTTGGAACCGGAGTTCATCGTCCTCGATGAACCCGTCAGCGCGCTCGACGTGAGCGTGCAGGCGAAGATCATCAGCCTCCTCGAACGGCTCCAGGACGAGTTCGATTTGACCTACCTCTTCATTGCGCACGACCTCTCGGTCGTCAGGCACATCACGGACCGAGTGGCCGTGATGTATCTGGGAAAGGTCATGGAACTCGGGGAGACCGAAGAACTGTTCCAGAATCCGTCGAACCCCTACACGCGATCGTTGCTCTCGGCCATTCCGGTGCCGGACCCGACGGCCACGGACCACCGGATCACCCTCCCTGGGTCGCCCCCGAGTCCCCGCGATCCACCAGCTGGCTGCCAGTTCTCGACGCGGTGTCCGGCGAAGATCCGACCGGAGGGGTACGATCTCACAGAGGACGCCTGGGACGCGATCGAGCGGTTCCGCGAGATCGTCCGGGAACGGTCCCGCCTCAATTTGGGGGTTCCCGACCTGGCCAAACGGCAAGTGGGTCTGTTCTCCCGATACGACGACATCGACAACACCGTCGAGGACCTGTTCGAAGGCGTCGAGCTGGCGCCCGAGGTCGCTGAAATTATCGACGTGGCGGCCAAGCGGGTAAAGGCTGGCAGACCATCGGAGGCCCGGGCGCACCTCAGTTCGGCGTTCAACAGCGTGTGTGATGCAGAGCGGCCGGAGTTTCACGACATCAGCACCTCGGGCCGACAGAGCTACTGCCACCGACACGGGCCGGACTACGAGGACGTCGAACCGGTGCTCGACCGCCGAACCCAATGACGACCGGTCTTCGAGTCCTCGAAGCGACGTATTGGATTCTGGCCGTGACCGCCATGATTACTGTGGGGCTCGGGATCCTCGCCCTCGCGGGAAACGGATTACTCACGCTCAAATACCTCCTTTTCGTCGTCGGCTTTCTCCTGTTCGGCATCGGGGCCTGGGCCCTCTGGGCCGGGAGCCGGAAGCGGCCGACCATCTGGCCTGAGGTATCAATCGGGCCCGACGTCGACGATGCAGTCTGGTTCGAACGCCGACTCTGGGATCTCCCCGGTCTTCGAGGCGAATGGCTCCCGGTCCACGAACGGGTTAGCCGACCGATCAAACTCTTTCTCACCGGCCTTGCCGTCCTTGCCATCTCCTTTGTGATGGAGGCCGTCTTCGGAATCGCCGTTTGAAACCGCTTTTCTGAATCGTTGTTTGATACCGGTTCTCTGGATCGTCGTTTGATACCGCCGACCATTTATCCCTGCCCGTACCCTTGCGTTCCCATGGCCAGAATTGGGCCCGACGAAACTAATCCCGACGAGGCCGAGCGGATGGCCGAGACGAGCGACCAGGTCAGAACGGGGTGGACCCAGACACTCGAGGACATGGAGGCAATGGCCGAAGACCGGGCGGCCGCGGGTTACGAAACGCTCACGTTACAGGCCGGAAACACGGCCCCGAAAGGCCCGGAGCAGGGAGAGACTGAGCGGTGGGGGCTGTTTTACGTTATTCCCGGCGAGGATGCCCAGCCGTTCCAGGACTTCCTCGAGCAAGCTGACTTCGAGGAAACGGGCGTCTATCAGGCGTCGATGGGGGGATACACTTTTCTCGTGACCGAGTGCATCGACCACGACGCCGCCCTGGATCTCATGATCGCGGGAAGCTACCGCCGGGCCGCCGCGCCCGACCTGGTCCGGGCCGCACTCGATCGCGACGCGATGTACAGTCACGTCAAAACACTCGACGGCACGCACCGGGGGACCATCGAACACGACGACCCAGCGGCGTTCTTTCCAAATCCGGACGCCATCTACGCATTCGAACGGAGTTTTTAGGGCCGTCCGTGCCCGTGTTCGCCGCCCCGATTGTTAATCTCCCAACCATTTATTCCCGTTTCGATGTTCTTAAATAACGGGTGTGACTTCGTACCATATGTCATGGTGTCTAATGCCACGTCCATGGCCGTCACGGAATCATCCGGTGAGGTCATGGCTGCCGTCGAGGAGGACGGATCCCAGTCGCGGTACGTCATCGCCGACATTTCCCGGGATGAGGCCTGGGTATCGTCGTCGGTGGACGCGACACGCAGCCTCGAGGCGTGGCGATAGGCCACCTTTTTGCCGACGGACCCCGTCCCCATCTGTATGCGCTATCAGGAGGTGACACCCGGGAGAACCCTGCTCGTCGAACTCGAGTACGACGAGTCATTCCTCTCGGAAGTCGCCGCGTTCGTCGAATCCGCCGCCCTCGAATCGGCCTGGATCCTCGGTTCGGGGGCCCTCCGGGCGGCCGAACTGGCGTTTTACGACCAGGACGATTTCATTGCCGAGTCGGTGATGTTTGACGAACCGCTCGAGATGCCGCTTTTCACCGGGACGGTCACGACTGCCGGGGAGACCCCGGACGTGAGCGTCCAGGCGGTCCTCGCCCGGCCGTCCGGCCAGGCCCTCGCCGGCAGGATCGAGGATGCCACCGTTTTCGGCGGCGAGGCACTCGTCTGGGGCTTCGAGGAATCACTCGGCCGAAAACCCGACGACGAAACGGGGATGGAACGGCTCTCACTGTAGATGCGCGAGGTCGAATACGCGTACTTCACCGAACTGGAAGCCCGCCTTCAGCGGGCCATTTCGATCGCCGAAACCGCTCGCGAGAACGGCGAAGACCCGGTTCCGGAAGTCGAGATCCCCGTCGCGACGGACATGGCCGACCGCGTGGAGAACATTCTGGGGATCGACGGGGTTGCTGAGCGGGTGCGCGACCTCGAGGACGACTATTCCCGCGAGCGGGCCGCGCTCATGCTCGTCGAGGACTTCGTCGAAGGGAGCGTCGGGGACTACGAAACGCGGGAAGGGATGGTCGAGGGGGCGGTCCGAACCGCGGTGGCCCTGCTGACCGAGGGCGTCGTCGCAGCGCCAATCGAGGGGATCGACCGGGTCGAGTTACGCACGAACGCCGACGGCTCGGAGTTCGTCTCGGTCTCGTATGCCGGCCCGATCCGGTCGGCTGGTGGGACGGCCCAGGCGCTCTCCGTGCTGGTCGCGGATTACGCCCGCTCCCTCCTCGGGATCGAGGCCTTCCAACCTCGGGAGGACGAAGTCGAGCGGTACGCCGAAGAGGTCGCCCTCTACGACCAGGAAACGGGCCTGCAGTATTCGCCCTCCGATGAGGAAGCCAAACATATCGCCCGGAACGTCCCGATCATGCTCGACGGCGAGGCCACCGGCGAGAGCGAAGTCTCGGGCTTTCGAGACCTCGAGCGGGTCGACACGAATCGGTCTCGCGGGGGCATGTGTCTGGTCCTCGCGGAGGGGCTGGCGCTCAAGGCCCCGAAGATCCAGCGATACACCGACGACCTCGATGAGGTCGAGTGGCCCTGGCTCCAGGCGCTCATCGACGGGGACGTCGGGGCCGAGGATGGCGCGGAGGACGGACCAGCGGCCGAGGACTCGAATGAAACAGCGGACCAGATCGGCCCGCCACGGGTCGATTCGAACAAGAAGTACCTCCGGGATCTCATCGCCGGCCGGCCCGTCTTCTCTCATCCGAGCGAGCCGGGCGGTTTCAGGCTCCGCTACGGTCGCGCCCGCAATCACGGCTTCGCGACGGCCGGGGTCCATCCGGCGACGATGCATCTCGTGGATGACTTCCTCGCAACGGGCACGCAGGTAAAGACCGAGCGACCGGGCAAGGCCGCCGGTGTCGACCCGGTCGATTCGGACGACGGGCCGACGGTCAAACTCGCGAACGGCGACGTGCGCCGGATCGACGACCCGGCCGAAGCCCTCGAGGTGCGAAACGGCGTGGAGGCGATCCTCGACCTGGGCGAGTACCTGGTGAACTACGGCGAGTTCGTCGAGAACAACCAGCCCCTCGCCCCCGCCTCCTACACGGTCGAGTGGTGGGTGAAGGACATGGAAGCCGCGGGGGCCAACGTCCAGGCACTCGAGGATTCGCCCTACGTCGATCTGGCCCATCCCGAACCCGAGCAGGCGCTCAACTGGGCCCGGGACCACGACGCACCGCTGCACCCCGAGTACACGTATCTCTACCACGACATCGGCGTCGAGTCCCTCGATGATTTGGCCAGGGCGGTGGCGGATGGCTCGATCGTCGACGACATCCTCCATGTCTCCCGAACGGAATCGGTCAGGGAGACTCTCGAAGTCCTCCTCATCGAGCACAACCAGACCGCCGAGGAACTCCGGATCGAGGCCTGGCGCCCCCTCGTCCGGACCATCGGCCTCAGCACCGATCTCGAACGCGAGTGGGAACTCGCGGCCCTCCCAGAATCGGCCCGCGAATGGGATAACGCCATGAAGGTAATCGAGGAAGTCGCCCCCTTCGACGTTCGAGAGCGCGCCCCGACCCGCATCGGGAACCGGATGGGCCGCCCGGAGAAGTCCGAATCCCGTGACCTGAGCCCGGCGGTCCACACGCTCTTTCCCATCGGCGACGCCGGCGGCGACCAGCGGGACGTCGGAAAAGCGGCTGCGGCGGGCGACGAAATCGACGGCACCCAGGGTACCGTCGAGGTCGAACTCGGCAACCGCCAGTGTCCCGCGTGCGGTGCCCAGACCTACAAGCCCCGCTGTGTGGAGTGTGGAGCCCAGACCCGCCCCGTTTACGAGTGTCCCGACTGCGAGATTCGCGTTGAACCGGATGACGGCGGTCGGGTCGAATGCCCTCGCTGTGAGCGCGAACTCTCGAACGTCGAACGCCAGACTGTCGACATCGGTGCCGAGTTCCAGAACGCACTCGCGGGCGTCGCAGAGCGGGAGACTGCCTTCGACATCGTGAAGGGAGTCAAGGGGCTGATGTCGGCGACCAAAGTCCCCGAGCCGATGGAGAAGGGGATTCTCCGGGCCAAACACGGCGTGACGGCGTTCAAGGACGGGACAGTCCGCTATGATATGACCGACCTGCCGGTCACGGCCGTTCGCCCCGCTGAACTCGACACGACGGTCGCGGATTTCCGCGAGCTGGGCTACGAGACCGACGTCAACGGGGAGCCGCTGGAACATCCCGACCAGCTCGTAGAGTTGCGGGTCCAGGACATCGTCCTCTCGGATGGTGCCGCCGAACACATGCTCAAGACCGCCTCGTTCGTCGACGAACTCCTCGAGGATTACTACGGCCTCGATTCCTTCTACGAACTCGACGACCGCGAGGACCTGGTTGGCGAGCTGGTTTTCGGGATGGCCCCCCACACCAGCGCGGCAGTCGTGGGACGGGTCGTGGGCTTCACCTCTGCGGCCGTGGGCTACGCACATCCGTACTTTCACGCCTCGAAGCGGCGGAACTGCTTCCATCCGGAGACGAAACTCTGGTTCCAGGACGAGGCGGGGGTTTGGCAGCAGGAATCCATCGAATCAGTCGTCGAGGATCGCCTCGAAGATCCCCGCGAGGACGACTTTGGCACGTTGGTCGAAGAGATCGATGGGCGAATCCACGTTCCTTCGATCGAGGCAGACGGCAGTCCGACGCTGGAACCCGTCTCGGCCGTCTCGAGACACGTATCGACCGATCACCTCCTCGAAATCGAGTTGGAAACTGGTCGCTCACTGACGGTAACGCCGGACCATTCCATGCGAAAGTGGGATGCCGGGGTGTGCGAACTGGCCGCTTCGCAGATCGAGGTGGGGGATGTGATTCCGCGGCCGGAGCTCGATGCTGATGTAACGGAACTCACGGATGGCTCACAGCTCGATAGGTGGCTTGCGAACACCCAATCGAACGGGATTGATTCGGCCCCACTCGCCCCCGATGGAAGTAACGGGCCGGTCCAACTCGACGAAGTCGTCTCGGTGAAGGTTCTGGAGAGCGACGTCGATTATACGTATTCGGTAACGGTGGAGAACACCCATACACTCCTTGCGAATGGGTATCATGTCGGCCAGTGCGACGGCGACGAAGATTGCGTGATGCTCCTCATGGACGGCCTGCTCAACTTCTCGAAGAAGTACTTGCCCTCTACCCGAGGCGGTTCGATGGACGCACCCCTCGTCATGTCCTCCCGGATCGACCCGGAGGAGATCGACGACGAGGCCCACAACATGGACACCGTCGAGGAGTATCCCCGCGAGTTCTACGAGGCAACTCGCGAAATGGCCGATCCCGGCGACGTGGACGTCGAACTCGCCGAGGACCACCTCGACACCGACCGGGCCTACTCCGATTTCGGGTTCACCCACGACACCTCGAACATCGCGCTCGGGCCCGATCTCTCCGCGTACAAGACCCTGGGCACGATGATGGATAAGATGGAGGCCCAGCTCGAACTCGCACGTAAGCTCCGGGCCGTAGAGGAGAGCGACGTCGCCGAGCGGGTAATCGAGTATCACTTCCTGCCGGATCTGATCGGGAACTTGCGGGCGTTTACCCGCCAGGAGGTCCGGTGTCCCTCTTGTGGGGCGAAGTACCGGCGGGTGCCGCTCACCGGCACCTGTCGAAATTGTGGGGGTGACGTGAACCTCACCGTTCACGAGGGCTCGGTGACGAAGTACCTCGATACCGCCATCGAGGTCGCCGATGAGTACGGCTCCCGGGAGTACACCAAACAGCGCCTGCGGATCCTCGAACGATCGATCGAGTCGATCTTCGAGAACGACAAGAACAAACAGAGCGGGATTGCCGATTTCATGTAACAGTCGGGGTACCAGGTATTATTGGTCCAACTTTTTGCCGTGAACGGTCCGAAGCCCAATCCCTGGGGTAACCCGCCGATTATCGATTCCGGAAATTCCACCGCGACTCGAGGACGGTGTGGGACTCGAGCGCCCGTTCGAGTTCGTCGACGCCCCGTGCGAGGGTTCGGGCAATCGATCGCTCATAGGAGATCCGATGGGGTGGTCCCGAGATGTCCATCGCTCCGAGAATGTCCCCATCCGGCCCTCTGACCGGCACCCCGACCGCCTTCAGGTTCTCCCAGGCTTCCTGTTCGTTGATTGCGTAGCCCCGCTTTCTGACGAGTTCGAGTTCCTCGGCCAGCGTCTCCCGATCTGTGATAGTGAACTCGGTACGTTCGGGCAATCCCCATTGATCGACGACGGCGTCGACTTGCGCCTCGTCCATTTCGGCGAGTATCGCTTTTCCGGCGGCCGTACTGTGGAGATAGAAATACTGGCCACGCTGGAACCCTTCGAGGGTCCCGGTATCGAGGCTGTCGAAGAGCGTGATCGCCCGCCCATTTTCGAGGACGGAGAAGTTCACGACCTCGCTCGTTCGATCTGCGATTTGGTAGGTCTTCTCGCGGGCCAGCATGAACTGGGTTTCCCGGCGCTTGGCCTGCGTGCCGAGGTGAAAGAGTTTCAACCCCAGCTGGTAGCGATCGTCATGTTTGACGACTAAACTGTTGCCCCGCAGGGTTTGCAGGTGTTTGTGGGCCGTACTGACGGCCATTTCGAGTTCGTTTGCGAGTTCGCTCACTGTCGGGTCGTTCAGCTCGGCCACTGCGTCGAGCACGCGCAAGGACGTATCGGTCGTCTCGTGCGTTCGGCTCCGGGGCTCGGTCATCGTTTTATCGTCTGTTTCACGTTATAGAAAAACCTCTGCATTTTGCGGACCGACGGTTCAGAATTTGATATCGCACAATACGGTTTAATATATAAGTAAACGCCGGCTGGGAGCGCACTTTCACCACAGTACAGTACGCCGCCAGACAAACCGCTCTTTGCGGCCGAAATCAGCGAGGTGCTGCCAGGGGATACCCGTCACTTCCCATCACTACTGCTCCGATTTCGATATACTGTTATGCCGTTTATCGCTAACCGATTATTTCGCCCGCAGAACCAACTCCCCCATCTGGAAGGAGAGCCAGATCCGCACCGCCATCGACGAACAAACGCTGGGGGGCAAACAGATCTGAACGTCTGGGAATGGCGAGCTCACGAATTACGGTGTTTTATCGAAACAGCGCTATTCTCCCCATTTTCTATATAAGGTAAACTGGATAGCGCTATACAAAATTTAACGCCGCTGGCCCGAAAATCACCGGCACAGCTTATCGGCTGTATTTGCTATTAGGTGCCTGTAGAGCGCTTCTCCTTCGGTTTTGTCACTGTACTGGGCGGGTTTGTGGGTCAACTCGTTTTACTATTGGCAAAAATATATTTTCTGTGCAAAGCGAACAGCTACGCTCTGTTTCGGGAGTATTATTGGGAAAAACACCAGTTGAAAAACAGAAACCTTCTCACGCAGGTGCAGATGCCGACTCGGATTCCTCGAGGATCGACTCGAGGAGTTTGGATTGGGCCGCAGCGAGATGTTCGGTGAACGTGGAGGTCGTAATTCCGAGTGCCGTTGCGACTTCCCCGGCGTTTGCACCCTTTGGATGTTCGAAATAGCCCATTGTATGGGCGGTCTCTAAGACTTCACGCTGGCGCTCGGTCAGCACGCCACGATCGACGAACACCAGATCCTCGGATCCATCGTCTGCGCGGGAACTCACCAGCCGCTGGACGTCGACGTCTCCATAGGTTTCCCGCAGGGCCGTTACGGCCCCCCGAAGTTCGCCTATCGAAGGCGCGTGGAACACGATCGAGAGGTCTCCCTTCGCGGTCTGGACGTCGACGATCGGACAGTCGTAGTCCTCGACGAGTTCGCAGGCACAATCGTGGCCAAAGGTCCGCTGGAAGCGATAGACCGATTGCTCTCCATAGGAGAACACGGGTTCGAAATCCGCATCCGCCAGTTCGACGCCCGAGTCCGTGGCGAACTCCTCGGTGACCCGGCCGCTTTCCGGGACGACCCGATTCGGGACGTTGGAACACTCCACGCCGATGTCAGGGACCTGGGCGATCGGACAGTTTTGGAGGTCCGAGAGCCGAATCTTCGCCCTGATTCCGCCCGCCTCCGTGGCGTCTCTGGCGAGGGAACTCATCGTCTGTCACCGTCCACCGTTAGCTGGCCGTTTGCGGGACAGATGCTGGCTGCTGCCAGACCCATGCCGCTCGATCGGGTCGTCCCGATACCCATTGCGTACATATTTGGTGTTACTCTCTCCAGCACCCTAAAATTCGTTGCCCTTCCCAGATTTTGAAAACGGCTATTTGGGGCGTCTGCGTTGATTTATCGCCCGCTCGGCCCTCAAACGGCTGTGATGGGCATTTTTTAGCCTCCCTAAATATATTGGATGCCACTCTCTGGAACGGGGATAGGCTTGCTGGGGCCGGAATGGTTTACCACCCACCTCCCTACATTCATTCATCTATGTCCTCCGGCATCCGGGCGGAGTTAGCGTTCGAGGATCCCGAAGCCTGTCGGATTGCCGGCTTTCTCGACGAGGATGCAGACGCTGCGTCTATTTCCTGGTCTGTCGCCCCGGAAACGGGCCAGATCACCGAGGAATTCGCCGTCGATGGGAAGGACACGCAGATCGAGGGGGCCTCCGAGGTGTTTTCCTATGGGAACCGTTCGATTTACCGCTTCCAGCGGGATCACGAGGGCTGTTGTCCCTGCGAGACCGTCCAGGATTTCGACGTGCCGGTGCGGGATATCAGAACCGTCGATGGGGCCCTCCACCTCGCCATCCACGTGGAGGATATGGTCGAACTCCGGGAAATCATCGTCGGGGTCAGAACAGAATTCCCCGAGGTGCGGATCGTCCGCCTCGTCCACGCGCGGGAGGCGGGCGAGGGCGACCTCGTGTTGGTCGACCGTGGGGAACTCACAACCCGCCAACGGGAGGTCCTGGAGACCGCCCACCGGTTGGGTTACTTCGACCACCCGAAAGGGGCAAACGCCGGCGAAGTCGCAACGGAACTCGGAATTACGACCTCAACCTTCACCGAACACCTCGCCGCGGCTCAGTCGAAGCTACTCACCGCTATTCTCTCCTGAGCTACTCAGTGTCGTTTAACTGGGTGCCGATTATTTCGTCCACGGCTTCCAAGAACGCTGGTTCGGTCCCCCGGGGGACGGTTGCGCCGGCGGCCATCGCATGACCGCCGCCCTCGCCGTCGACCGTCGCCGCCGCGTCCCGAAGAGCCGATGCGAGGTCGATCCCTCGGCCAGCGAGCCGGCCCGGGGCACGCGCGGAGACTTTGACGCCAGCGTCGCCCTTGTTCGCGAAGCCGACGATCGGCCGGTGGCGGTCGATTCCGTCCGACCCCAACACCATCCCGGCGACGATCCCGACGATCGTGGCCCGGATTTCCGATTTCGCGTGGAACCACTGGACGTGTGACTCCCGTTTCACGCCGGTTTCTTCGACCCATTCGATCCCGACCGAGAGGTTCTTACGATGCTCACGGAGCAACTGGAGGGCGGTCTCGAGGGCGTTGTCCCGATCGCCCCGACAGACTGCCAAGCCGATCTCGCTCCGTTCGTAGCGGGCCGTCGCGTTGAGCACCGTGGCGAACTCGCTCGCGTCGCGGAGTTGGGTACCCGGCTCCTCACGCGCGAGAATGTATCTGGTGCCGACCAATTTTTCCACCCGCTCTGCCGGGACGCCGCGATCGATGGCCCGGGTTATGAGCCCACTTGCGATCTGCTGGCGCCTGTCGGCGTCGAGTTCGGCCCAGGTCGGCCAGCGGTTACCGTCCCGGACTGTCACGGGGAGCGCTTCGAGGAACCTCATAGCCCCCCGGCGGTTCCCGGTGATCCCGGGGATGCGGACGTCTCCGGTGTACTCGAGGAGTTTCGGCAGCGGCCGGGTCTGGGTCCCGTACACGGCGAGGTCCGTCCCGCTCTCTATCGTGCCGGCCGCCTCGCCCTCCTTGGCGATCGCCCGGTTTGCGCCCACGAGTTCCCCTTCGACAGTTTGGCGATCGCCGACAGCACCGACCACTGCGAGCGCCGCGAGTTCGCGGGGATCACGACCCACGTCCCCGACTCGATCTGCAATTGCCCGGGCGAGCACGTACGCCGTCCCCGCGCCGGCGAGTTCTCGGCCCCCGTCGAGGCCGGTTGCGAGGGGGTTGAGATGATGTTCGATCGTCGCCTCGACCGGCTGGTGATGGTCTACCACGACCGGCGTGAACCGTTTCGCGTCGGCGTGGTGGGCGAGTCGATCGAGTCCGCCGCTTCCGAGGTCCGTGAAGAGCACCCAGTCCTCGGAACCTGTAGCGAGTTCGTCGATAGCCACCTCGTCCAGTCCGTGTTTGATCTCGGTGGTCACCGGGACGTCGGCCCACTCGAGTGCGGTCTGGGCGATAGCCGCACTGCTCAGCCCGTCTGCGTCGTCGTGGGAGACCAGCCGAACCGAATCCGCACGCGTTAGCGCGGCTGCGGCGTGTTTGGCGCGCTCGTGGAGTGCGGGGACTGGTGGCTCCATTAGGGGAAAATCAGTCGGCATCCGGGATAAACGTCCGGGCGTTCTCCTAGGGCCGGTCGAGTTCGGCGACGGCTGCGCGGGCGAGTGCTTCGAAGTCGGCCGATCCGGGGACGATATCGACAGTGAGCCCGGCCCCGGCGAGCGTCTCCGCGGTCGGCGAGCCGATCGCGCCCACGACGGCCCCGACGAGTCCCTCCCTGACTTCCGCTTCAATGCCTCGCTTTTTGGCGAGAGCGAGAAAGTGCTCGACGGTTAGCGAGGAGGTGAAAAGCGCCGCGTCGAGGGCATCGTTCGCGGCGAATTCGACTGACTCTCCCGCCTCCTCGGGAACGCACAGTTCGTAAAGAACCGACTCGTGCACGTACGCCCCCGCTTCGTGGAGTCCGTCGATGAGAACCGCACTGCCCTGATCGCTTCGGGCGACATCCACCCGCTCCCCGCCGACCGATCCCTCCAGGGCACGGGCGAGCCCAGCGGACGTGCACTGCTATGGAA